>JBGQHA010000037.1:0-11581 GCA_041497735.1 Dehalococcoidia bacterium
CGGCGCGCCAGGTCGTCAAGCAGCGAGGCCGGTTCGACCGTCGGGAGCGCGCCTGGGCGCTGATAGCGCTCCGAACGCGCCCCGGCGAAATCGAGCCGGAAACCCTCGCCGCGCACGACGGCGGTGCCAAACGATGGATGGCGTACCACGCGCGCGTCCATCGCCTTCGCAACGGCACCCGCGAGCGCTATTGCATCCCCTTCGACGACGAGGTCGATATCCAGATGCGCGGCGCTAACGAGCAGGTCGCGCACGCCGCCACCGACCAGATACAGCGGCTCGCCTCGTCGCACGGCGACCGCGACGGCGCAGCGCACCGCCGCGGCGAGCTCGCCGGGCATGCGGCGATAGAGGCGCTGAACAAGCCGTGCATCTGCCATGCCGTCGAGTGTAGCAGAGCACATTTCGGACATAACCTGCCGATTCTTGACAACTCGGACGTTGCTTCCTAAGATGGCGCTAGCCCGGCACGATGTCTCGCACCGCGAAGGCATCTCAGGGAGGGTAGATCGCTGCGAGCAGGTGATCGGCAGCGGGAGATAGCGCGGCGCCGGGCAGGGCGCTCCGAGCTTGTCTCCCGGCACCGATCACGCAGCCGTTCGCTCGGCGAGGTGGCAGCCGCCGACTGTTCCTCTTCCCCGCCCTCCTCTCAGTTCGAATCGGGCACGAGCGTAGGCGCGCGCGTCAGTGGCGGGCGCGTTCGCCGCGCGCAGAGAGGGGGCAGCAGCGTGGTCGCGGGGAGCGATCGGAGCGCCCTGGAGGAGCGGCTCGGCGTCAAGTTCAACGACGCCGCGCTCCTCACGCAGGCGCTCGTCCACAGTTCCTACGTCAACGAGAATCCACACGAGGCGCCGGAGTCGAATGAGCGCCTGGAGTTCCTGGGTGACGCCGTTCTCGGGCTCGTCGTCGCGGACGACCTGTATGCCGCCTACCCAGAGCAGCACGAAGGCGAGCTCACCGAGCTGCGCACGCTCCTGGTCAGGCGCGACACGCTGGCGAAGGCCGGCAGGCGGCTTCGGTTGGGTGATGCGCTGTATCTGGGGCGAGGCGAGGAGGGGGGCGGCGGACGCAGCCGGCCGACGAACTTGGCGCACGCTTACGAAGCGCTCGTCGGCGCCATCTTCCTCGACCGTGGCTTGGCGGCGGCGCGGAGGTTCGTCCGGCGCTCCCTCGAGCAAGAGTTCAAGGCCTTGCCCGAGCGGCAGTTCCCCCTCGACCCGAAGTCGCGGCTACAGGAAGTCAGCCAATCGCGCTATCAGACGCCGCCCCACTACCGTCTGGTCGAGGCAGAGGGCCCCGACCACGCGCGGCGCTTCACGGTGGAGGTGCTCATCGACGGCAACTCGCTCGGCACGGGCCAGGGTCTGAGCAAGCAAGAAGCCGAAAAGGAAGCAGCGCGTGAGGCGCTGGCACATCTGGAGGAACAAGTGGCAGACTAAGGGCAGGGATTGTCCATCGTATGTATCTGAAGCGCCTCGAGCTCCACGGGTTCAAGAGCTTCGCCTCGCCCACAACGCTCGAGTTTGGCACCGGAGTCGCCTGCGTGGCCGGCCCGAACGGGGCCGGCAAGACGAACGTCGCCGAAGCGATCCGCTGGGTCCTGGGCGAACACGCCGGTAGGATCATCCGCGCGCGCAAGACCGAAGACATCATCTTCACCGGCAGCGCCAAGCGCCCCGCCCTCGGCCTGGCGGAAGTCAAGATCACGCTGGACAACAGCGACCATTGGCTCCCGCTCGATTTCGAAGAGGTCGTCGTCTCGCGTCGCGCATACCGCAGCGGCGAGAACGAGTACTACATCAACCAGTCGCGCGTCCGTCTCAAGGACATACACGAGCTGTTCCTGAAGGCACAAGTCGGCCAGAACAGCTACGCCTTCATGGGTCAGGGGCTCGTCGAGCAGGTGCTCACACTCCGGCCCGACGAGCGCCGCGGCATGATCGAAGAAGCTGCCGACGTCCGGCTGCACCGCGACCGCCTCGACGACGCGCGACGCCGCCTCGAGGCGACGCGCGAGAACCTCGGGCGCGCGCAGCTGATCGTCAACGAGATCGAGCCGCGGTTGCGCCAGCTCGAGCGCCAGGCGGAGCGCGCGATCTCGCACGCGCGGCTCAGCAGCGAGCTGGCGCAATCCTTGCAATCGCTCTACGGACAGCAGTGGCAGGAAGCGCAGGATTCGCTAACGGGCGCGCGCGCCGCCGCCGATCAGCGCAGAGGTGAGTTCGAAAGCGCGCAGCGGGACCTCGCCGCCTGCGAGGAAGCCCTCGCCGCGCTCGTCGCCGCGATCGATGACGGCCGGCGCGACATCGTTGCGCGCGAGGAAGCGTTCCGCCAGATCGAGAATGACGTGCGCGATGTGCGCCAGCGCATCAGCGTCGACGAAGAGCGCGAGACGCTGCTCGCCAGCCGCCGGCACGACCTGGCGGCCGAGATCGAGGCGTCGCGCGCCGACCGCGATCAGCTCGCCGCGCTGGTCGCCCAGCTCGAAGAGCGCGCGCAGCGCGTGGCGCAGCAGCTCGCGGAGGTGCGCGGGCCCGGCCCCGACGCGACGGAGCTGCAGCAGCTCGACCGGCAGATCGGCGAGGCGCAGGCCGCTCTCGCGGACGCCGACCGCCGCCTGGCCGAGGCGAGCTCGCGCCTGGCCGAGGCGGAGGGCAAGGCCTCGGCGCTATCCGGCCAGCAGGAACGCCTTAAGGCGGAGCTGGCGTCCCTCCAAGAGTCGCGGCGCCAGCCGCTCGCGCTGCTCAAGGCGTGGGCGCAGGAGTTCGCCGCGCGACGCGCGCGGGTCCTCGAGCTCGCGCCCGAGGTGCAGCGCACCGAGCGGCGGCTCGGCGAGGTGAAGGCGCGGCTCGATGAGCTGACGGTCTCGGTCGCCCGGCGGACGCGGGAGTTGGAGACGCTGTCCATCGAGCGCCAGGCTGCGGAGACACGCCTCGAGCTTGCCCAAGGCACCGATGTCGAGCTGCCGCAGCCAGACGCCGGTGTGCGCGCGATCCTGGCCGCGGGCGGGCGCATCCCCGGCGAAGAGGCGGCACCCGAAGCGCGCATCGAAGGCGTGCTTGGCATGTTGGGCGAAGTGATCCGTGTGCCCTCCGGCCTCGAGCGCGCGATCGAAGCCGCGCTTGCCGATGCGTTGCACGCGGTGATCGTGGAGACGCAGGAGGATGCGCTGGCCGCGATTGAGCTGCTGATCAGCGAAGACCAGGGGCGGGCCATGGTCTTCCCCCTGACCGACGTCCGCCTCGCCCATCCGCTCAATCTGATCGAAGAGCGCGGCGTGGTAGGCGTCGCGTCGGAGCTGGTGCGCTGCGAACAGCGCTACCGCCAGCTCGTCAACACACTGCTCGGTCGCACGATCGTCGCGCAGAACCTCGGAATTGCGAAGAGCGTGCTGCGGCGCGGCCTCGGTACGGTCGTTACGCTGGACGGCATCCTGCTCCGGCAGGACGGTGCCTTCACGGCCGGCAGTGCCAAGGCGATCCGCCGGGCGATGGTCCAACAGCGCGAAGTGGGAGAGCTGCCCGCGGACGTCGACCGGCTGCGCGCCGCGCACGGCGAGGCTTCGGCTGTGCTCGAACAGGAACAGCGCGACCGAGACGGCACGCAGCGTTCGCACGACGAGCTGGCACCCGAGGCGGAGCGCCTGCGGGGAGACCTCTCAGCCGCCGAGCTGGCGCTTCGCCAGCATCAAGCGCGCCTGCCGTCGACCGCGGCCCGGCTCACGGCGCTGCGCATCCACCGGCAGGACGCGGAGCGCAGCCTGCAGGATGTCAGCGACGCACTGCGCGGCATCGAGGACGATGTCGAGCAGGCGCGCGTCCAGGCCGCTGAGCGTCAAGCCGAGCGTCGCCAAGCCTCCGGCTACACTACGCAACTGCTTGAGCAACGCGAGCGCCTGACGCGCTGGGAGACGGAGCGCTCATCACGCGTGATCGCGCTCGAGGATGAGCAGCAGGCGCTCGAAGGCCAGCGCGCAATCCAGGCGGCCGCGCTGGAGCGCATCGGGCAGGAGCTGACGCGGCGCGAGGAGCTGGCGTCGCGGCTCGACGAGGACCTCGCCGCCGTGCGCTCCCGCCTCGAGTCGGCGCGCAGCGAGCTGGCGGAGAAAGCGCGCGTCGAGGAAGCCGCCCGCACGGAGCTGTCGCCGGCGCACAACTCGCTCCAGCAGCTCGAGACCCGCCAGCGCACGATGAACGAAGAGCTGACGGCTGCGCGCTCGCGTGCGCTGTCGGCGGAGCGGGCGCAGATGGAGGGCCAGACGGCCGTGAGCCTGCGCAGCGAAGAGCTCGAGTCGCTCCGGTCGCGGCTCGAGGAGGAAGGCTTCCGCACGACACCGGAGGGTGAGATCGTACCGTCGCCCGCTTCAGGCGGAGACGACGGCCCGCCGTCATGGCTAACGAGCGACAATGGCGACGGCGTGCCACCGATGCGCGGTGCCGCTCCGGTCGACACCATGGTGCTGAAGGAGCGCATCACCACGCTGCGCGCGCAGATCCGCCGCCTCGGGCCGGTGAACGAGCAGGCGGGCGTGGACTACGGCGAAAACAAAGAACGCTACGATTTCTTGAGCACGCAGCTCAGCGATCTGCGCGAGGCCGAAAGCGCGCTGCTGAGCGCGATCGACGAGCTTGAGCTCATCATCCGCGACCGCTTCTCGACGACGTTCCAGCGCGTGAATACGGAGTTCAAGCGCTATTTCACCACGTTCTTCAACGGCGGCTCGGCGGAGCTGGTGCTCACCAAGCCCGACGAGAACTCGCTCCCCGGCGTCGACATCGCCGCGACGCCGCCCCGCAAGCGCGTGCGCAGCCTGGCGATGCTCTCCGGCGGCGAGCGGTCGCTCACGGCGTTGGCGCTGCTCTTCGCGCTGCTGCAGACGCACCCCTCGCCCATCTGCGTCCTGGACGAAGTCGACGCCGCGCTGGACGAGAGCAACGTCGAGCGCTTCTCCGCCGTGCTGCACGAGCTTGCGCCGCGGACGCAGTTCATCATCATCACCCACAACCGCCGCACGCTGGAGATGGCGGATACGATCTACGGCGTCTCGATGGGAGAGGACAGCACGTCGACGGTGCTTTCGCTCAAGATCGCCGACATCCCGGTGAAGTAGGCCCGCGCTACGGGCGTCACTACGACGACCGGCGTATCGGTCGGAGTGTGCCGCCTGTTAGCGCTCGTATCGCCGCTGCCGACGACCTTGTAGATCACCAGGATCACGGCGAAGATCACCAGGATCACCGCCGACATCGGCAGCATTACCCGCAAGCCACTCATCTAACGCACGATAGCTTGTCGTCCGCGCGCATACAAATGCGGGCGGTTGCCCCTGCCCTACCCCACCGCTACGATCCATCTGCATGCGCTTCTTCCGCAGGCCCAAGCAGATTGTCGATGTCGCTGAGCCCGACGCCACAGGCGCGCCCGTCGCCGAGCTGGAGCCCGAGGCCGCTGCCGAAGAGCAGCTCGAGCACGAGATCGAGCAGAAGACGGAGCAGGCGCTCCAGCGCACCAAGCGCGGCTTCTTCGGCCAGATCTCCGGTCTGTTCGATCGGGGCGGCACGTTCGATGAGTCGCTCTGGGAAGAGCTCGAGGAGCTGCTCCTCGCCGCCGACACCGGCCTCGCCACAGCGGAGCACATCCTCGGCAGCGTCCGTGAGCGCGTCGCGGAGGAGCGCATCAGAGACGCCGAAGGCGTCCGCAACGCGCTCAAGCAGACGCTGCTCGACATCCTGAACGCGCCGCAGCCGAAGGGCCAGCTCTGGGTCGATGGCGCGCCCAAAGCGCCGCCGAAGCCCGCGGTAGTGCTCGTGCTGGGCGTCAACGGCACGGGTAAGACGACCACGATCGCCAAGCTCGCGCGCGCCTACCAGCTCGAGGGCGGCAAGGCGGTGATCGCCGCGGGCGATACATTCCGCGCCGCCGCGATCGACCAGCTCAAGGAGTGGGGCGAGCGCATCGGCGTCGATGTCATCGCGCACCAGATGGGCGCCGACCCGGGCTCGGTGGTCTTCGACGCGCTGAGCGCCGCCGAGAGCCGCGGCGCGGACATCGTCATCATCGATACGGCAGGGCGGTTGCACACCAAGTTCAACCTGATGGAGGAGCTCCGCAAGATCCGGCGCGTCATCGAGCGCAAGGAGCCGACAGCGCCCCACGAAGTGCTCCTCGTCCTCGATGCCACCACAGGCCAGAACGCCCTGACCCAGGCCCAGGCCTTCACCGAGGCCGTCGAGGTCACGTCCGTCTGCCTCACCAAGCTGGACGGCACCTCGAAGGGGGGCATCGTCTTCGCCATCTGCGACCAGCTTGGCATCCCAGTCAGGTTCGTCGGCACAGGCGAGGGGGAGGCGGACCTGGCTCCCTTCTCCGCCGAGGCCTTCGTCGAGGCGCTCTTTCGCTAGGAACTTCTGTGCGGGTATGCTCGTCTTATTGATAGGGCACTCGCTGATGGGGTAGCCCCTGGGTAGCCGTTATCTTAACCGGGACGGATGTCGGAAACACTCGTCTGGTGGTTGATGATGCAGGTGGTCGGGCTTGCCGCCCTGCCGCTCTGCCTTCTTCTCTTCCGCCGTCTGCCTGACCGTGGATACACGCTCTCGAAGGCCTTCGCGCTGCTGCTGGTCGGCTACTGGTTCTGGATCCTGAACGTGATGCACGTCCTGCCGAACACGGCGGGCGGCATCTGGATCGTCGTCTTCGTCCTCATCGCGATCTCGGCCGTGGTGTACTGGCTGCGCCGCGAAGAGCTGCTCGCCTTCGCCCGAGAACGCTGGTGGCTCATCGTCGCGGCCGAGGTGATCTTCTTTCTCGCCTTCATCACCGCCGCCTATTTGCGCTCGTACGTAGCGGACCTGGGCGGCACCGAGAAGCCGATGGACTTCATGTTCCTGAACGCCGTCACGCGCGGCAAGCACTTCCCGCCGGCCGATCCGTGGCTCGCGGGCAAGAACGTCAGCTACTACTACTTCGGTTATCTGCTCGTCTCTGTGATGACGCGGCTGAGCGCGCTCGACACGAGCGTCGGCTTCAACCTCGGCCTCTCGATGATCGTCGCGCTGGCTGTGATCGGCGTCTTCGGTCTCGTGTACAACCTGGCCGCCCCGCGAGAGGAGCGCGTGACGGAAGGAGGCCCGGGCACGCCCGCGGCCGGCTTCGACACTTCGCGCGTGCTCTGGCGGCCGATCGTGTTTGGCGTGATCGCCGCGTTCCTCCTGACTGTCATCGGGAACTTAGAGGGCCTGCTCGAGGCGCTCGCAGCGCACAACGTCGGTCCACACGGCTTCTGGACCTGGGTTCATATCAAGGAGCTTACGAAATACAACAGCCCCACATGGTACCCGAGCGGCGGCTCACCACCCGGCTACATCTTCTGGTGGAAAGCCACACGCATCCTCGATAACGGCGTCGGCATCCACGAGTTCCCGTACTTCAGCTTCCTCCTGGGCGATCTGCACCCGCACGTGATGGCGATCCCGTTCGTGCTGCTCGCGCTCGGCGTGGCGCAGGTCTTCCTGCGCAGCGAAGGGCCGCTCGACCTCGTCGTCTGGCTCGAGCGGCCGTTTGCGCTCGTAGCGTTCGCGATCGTCGTCGGCGGCCTGGCATTCCTGAACACCTGGGACATGCCGACGATGGCGTTCGTTGTCGGGCTGGCGGCGCTGATCCGCAACCGGCTCCTGGCCGAACGATGGTCGTGGGGAATTGCTCTGGACACCGCCGGCTTCATCGTGCCGCTCTACCTCTGCGCCGCCCTCGCGTATGCGCCGTTCTTCTTCGGTGGCTTCACAAGCCAGGCGTCCGGCTTCAAAGCCGTCTACACGCCGGGTACCGGGCTGTTCCACCTCATGCTGCTCTGGGGCCCGTTCGCAGTGCTGGTGCTGCCCTACGCCGTGTGGCGCATCCGCCAGAGCGACGCGCCGATCACGCGCGATGCGATCCTCTGGTGTCTGGCGCCAGCGGCGCTGGTGATCCTGGTCTGGCTCTTCTGGGACGTGCTGGCGAAGGTGTTCGGCGCACTGCCGCACACGCTGCAGCTCAACGAAGCCAAAGACGGAGCGGGCAAGATTCACTACATCGGGACGCGCGTGGCGGACCGCGGCTGGAACTGGCTGACCGCGCTGCTGCTGTCGGGCTGCATCGGCGTGCTCGTGCTCGCGTTATGGCGCGAGATCGAGGACGCGAAGCGCTCCGTCGAGGAGCGCATACCACACATCTTCGCGCTCACGCTCGGCACGACGGCGGCGCTCTTGATCCTCGGCGCGGAGTTCATCTACATCAAGGACAGCTTCGATAGCCGCATGAACACGATCTTCAAGCTGTACTACCAGGCGTGGATCATGCTCAGCGTCGCAGGCGGCTTTGCGCTGTTCCAGCTCGCGCGCGACTGGCAGGTACGGCGCGTGCGCGGAGAGAGCGGATCGATGCAGCTCAACCTCGCCGGCTGGTCGGCGGGCGAGTTCGGCGTGGCGCTCTCGACGCTCGCCGGGGTGATCATCGGCGCCATGCTCCCGGGCGACGCCTTCACGCGCGTGATCGGCATGATCGTGGGCGGCGGGATCTTCTTCGCCGCGAGCGGCGCCGGCCTGCTGTTCTGGCGGGCGGGCGAGAAGCCGCGCGCCGAGAGCGCCGCGAAGCCCGTGGCCCGATCGCTCTCGTGGCAGGCGGTGTGGGCCGCCGCGGCCGTCGCGGTGCTCGCCGCGGCGTTCGTCTACCCGGTCATGGCCGCCTACAACCGCACGAACGGCTTCACGGGCCACCGCACGCTCGACGGCATGGCGACGACCAGCGGAGACCAGCGAGACGCGATCAAGTGGCTCAGCGGCCTCGATGGCTCGCCGGTCATCGCCGAAGCGACCGGAGACGACTACCGCATCGAGACCGGCGGTCTGTTCTCCGCCTCGACCGGCCTGCCAACGATCCTGCAGTGGATCGGACACGAGCTGCAGTGGCGCGGCTCGACGCAGGGCCTCGATGCGCGCAAGGACGACACACAGAAGCTCTACGAGAGCGCTTCGCAGGACGAGGTCACGTCGCTCCTGCAGAAGTACAACGTGCAGTACGTCATCGTCGGGCCCGCGGAGCATGACAAGTATCCGAACATCCGCGTCGATCAGATGAGCAACCTGGTGACGCAGGTCTTCCAGGAAGGCAACGTTACCATTTATCTGGTGTCACCTGATATCCTTAGCCAAACAAGGAGCAGCCCATGACCACGACTGCTGAACGACTGCGGACCTTCTGGGGCGGGCGCGAGTTCGATCGCGACCGCGTAAGCGGGCTGGCCGAGCGCTATTGGGAAGTGGCGCTCTACGGCGCCCTGATCTCCATCGCGCTGACGCTCCGGCTCTGGAACCTGGGTACCCGCGCCATCCACCACGACGAGAGCCTGCACATGTACTACGCCTGGCAGCTCTTCAAGGGTGATGGCTACGTACACGTGCCGTTCATGCACGGGCCGTTCAAGTTCTTCAGCACCGCCCTCGTGTTCCGCCTCTTCGGCGACACGAACTTCACCGCGCGTCTCGTCTTCGCGCTGGCGGGCTCGGCCGTGGTCGGCATGCCTTACTTCCTGCGAGGCTTCCTCGGGCGCATCGGCGCGCTGGCAGCCGCTCTGCTGCTCGCGCTGTCGCCGACGCTGCTCTACGTCAGCCGCTTCAACCGTGACGACATCCTCATCGTCGCCTACACGCTCGCCATGGTCATCGTGATGTGGCGCTACCTCAAGGAGCAGAAGGAGGCGTACCTGTTCGCCGTCCCGCTGATCCTGATGTTGGGCTTCACCACGATGGAGATGACCTTCATCACCACGGCGATCTTCCTCGTCTTCCTCGACTACCTGCTGGCGAACGATCTGCTTGCTCAGCTACGCGCCTCGCGCGAACTGAGCCGGGAGGAGACCCTCGTCGCGTTCGTCGTGCTGCTGATCGCCGCCTCGCCGATCGCGATGCTCTGGCCGCTCATAGAGAAGCCGCGCGAGCGCTGGGGGCTGAAGACGATGCCCGCGTCGGCGCACTTCATGCTCGCGCTGCTCGTCTTCTCGCTGCCGCAGTTCGCCGCGGCGGTGCAAAAGCTACCGCTGGTGCACATGGGCACGTCGAACATATATGACGAGGGCACGAGCCATCAGCAGCTGCGCATCGTCACGACGTCGATCTTCCTCGTAGCGTCGCTCTACATCGGCCTGCTCTGGAACTGGCGCATCTTCGCCATCGGCGCGGCGATCTTTTACGTGCCGTACGTGCTGTTCTACACGACGTTCTTCACGCACCCCGGCGGCTTCTGGACGGGCATCTGGGGCTCGCTTGACTACTGGATGAGTCAGCAGTCCGTGCGGCGCGGGAGCCAGCCGGACTACTACTACTTCATGTTCCTGCCCGTCTACGAGCTCTTGCCGCTCTTGTTCGCCGTAGGAGGCGCGCTCTACTACGCGTTCCGCGGCAAGACCGAGCAGAAGCTGCAGGCCGCCGCGACTGTGCTCCTGGTGTTCATGTTCAGCGTCATCCCCAAGCACAGCGCCGGCCCAATCGGCACCTACCACGTGCACGCCGCATTTCTCATCGCGATCGCCTCGATCCTGTTCATGGAGATCGAGAACTTTACGAAGTTCTTGCTGTTCTGGACGCTCTCCGTCTTCTTCGCGCTCAGCATCGCCGGCGAAAAGATGCCGTGGCTGATCATCCACGTCGCGCTACCGCTGTCGCTGCTCGCGGCGAAGGTGATCGACGACATCCTGTCGTCCATCGGCGAGAAGACGCCGTCCGCGCGTGCTGCAGCCACAGAACGACCGCGCCCTGCGAGCGCGAAGGCCACCGAGACGCAAACGGGCGAGAGCGCGCTCTGGGAACGCATCTGGCCGCTGGCGGCCGGCGCCGCGCTGGCGATCATCGCGGCGACGATCTTCCAGGCGAAGGGGCCGATCTCCGGGCTGGGCGCGGTCGCCTGGCTGTTGTCGGCAGGCGCCGCCGTGCTCGTCGCGTGGACGGCAAGGAGCGTTTCCTGGAAGCTGGCGGGGCAAGTCGCCGCCGTGGCGCTGTTCGGCGCACTGTTCGTCTTCACCGTGCGCTCGGCGACCATCGCGTCGTTCGACCAGGGCGACCCGAACGACTACCCACGCGAGATGCTGATCTACGCGCAGGGCTCGCCCGCGCTGGGCGTCCTCGACGCGGACATCGAGAAGTACGCGCAGCAATCGGGCCTGGGCCACTCGCTGCCCATCGCGATCGACCAGAGCACCAACATCTGGCCCTGGCCCTGGTACATGCGCGACTTCACGAGCTACCGCGGCATCGATTTCTCGACTCAGACCGACTTCCAGCCGAAGCCCGGCGAGGTCGTGCTGATCACCAGCTCCAACCAGTCGAAGATGACGCCCTACCTGGGCGACTATCAGCAGGGCATCCCGTACACGCACATGTGGTGGTTCCCCGAGCTGTACAAGGGGCTGAAGACGAGCACGTTCCTGTCCGACATCTCCAACGGCCACACGATCTCCGTCTGGCGCAACTACTTCATCGACCGCGACGTGGCCGGCGCCTCGTCCGGCGCCGACATGATCGCCTACTTCCCGAAGAGCTTCACGCCCAAG
>JBGQHA010000038.1:0-11476 GCA_041497735.1 Dehalococcoidia bacterium
CCCTGGATCGAGCAGCAGGGCATGGGCTCGTTCCTCGGCGTCGCGCAGGGCAGCGCTCAACCGCCGAAGTTCATCGTCCTGCGGTATCGAGGTGGCGGCACGCGGCACCTGGTGCTGGTGGGCAAGGGCATCACGTTCGACACCGGCGGCATCTCGATCAAGCCCGCGGCGGGCATGGAGGAGATGAAGGGCGACATGTCGGGCGGAGCGGCGGTGATCGCGGCGATGGGCGCGATCGCCCGGCTGAAGCCGTCGATCAGCGTCACGGCGGTCGTGCCGGCGACGGAGAACATGCCCGGCGGCAACGCGATCAAGCCCGGCGACGTGCTCCGCGCGATGACCGGCACGACGATCGAGGTGATCAACACGGACGCCGAAGGCCGGCTGATCCTCGCCGACGGCCTCGGCTATGCGCGCAAGGAGTCGCCCGCGCCCGACGCGATCGTCGATGTCGCGACGCTCACCGGCGCGATCTCGATCGCGCTGGGCAACGTCGCCATGGGCGCGATGACGAACAGCGAGCCGCTCTACGCGCGCGTGCGGAAGGCGTCGGAGGCCTCGGGCGAGAAGGTCTGGCAGCTGCCGATGTGGGACGAGTACAAGGAGCAGATCAAGAGCGACGTGGCGGATATCAAGAACACCGGCGGGCGCGGAGCGGGCTCGATCACGGCGGCGTTCTTCCTGAAGGAGTTCGTGGGCGACACGCCCTGGGTGCACCTCGACATTGCGGGCGTCGACTTCTACGAGAAGGAGAAGGGCGTGCTCGTGAAGGGCGCGAGCGGCATCCCCGTCCGCACTCTCGTCCACCTCGCCCTCGATATGGCGCAGGAAGCGCTGGTTAGGCCTTGACAATGACGGACGTATGTTCTATTCTGAACGCCCCGCCGCCTGCGGCCAGCCGTACAGCTTGGGGAAGCGGCGTGCGGATTCCAGGATGTGCTGGAGTTCAGTAGTCTCCATGGTCTCTAATGCCGCGAGCCGGGTGCGAACGAGGGCATCAACCTCGCCAAAGCTCAGGCCCGAAACGAGAGCAAAGACTCTCACATTCGGAGGAACAACTAGCGGAATTACTCGTTGTGATATGATGCCGGCATCTTCTAGCTTGCGAAGGGTCTTCTTTTGAAGCCGCCGCGTTTCCCCGCTGAGAAGTCGGCTGGCGGTCCACCGAGAGAGACCGGTACGACGCGAGAGCTCCGCCGGGGACGAGAAATGCTGGGAGAGCGCTTCGATCATGTCACTCTTATTAACGCACGAGAGTATGCCAATTGACAGATCGTGCAAAAATCTGTAGCATAAGTGCAGAAGTTTTGCACAGGAGGCGGCGGTGACCACCATACGGGAACAAATGGAGCGCGTCAAGTCAGAGTGGAATTACGCGGACGTGATTGCACTGGTGACAGCCTACCTTCCGGAGACTGAGCTCAACGGCGATAGAGGCATGTGGCAGCGCGGGGTACGCGAATTGTCCAGGCGATATCCGGACTACTTTCGTGGTGTGCACTTCGTGAGCAAAGATCCGTATGCCCCGTACAGCCGTCAAGTCGATGAAATCCTAAAAATGCTTGAGCGCTGGGAGTACCGCAGCTCGTTCAATCCCAAGTACCGCCGGATTCAGCTCGGTGAAGACGCCAAACGGGAGCTCCGAGCTACATTGGAGCCGAAGCTCGCGAAACATCTGGACAAAGTGAGGGAAATGAGCGCCCTATTGAACGAATACGTCGCTCCTCGTGAGCAAGATCAGGGGGAAGCCAATGGCGGGCGCGCTGGAGAGCCTACGAGCTGAGCTGGACCAGTGGGTCGGGGAGCAGCTTGAGGGATTCGCATTCCCAACTGACTGCCAACGAAAGATCGTTCGCGACGCTGTTCACGGCTACCTCTTCCTGCTTCCGCATGAAGTTGCCGTTGTTGACAACCCCCTAATTCAACGCCTTCGCTACATACACCAGACCGCCCTGGCGTACCTGGTCTATCCATCTGCGGTTCATACCAGGTTCGAGCATTCGTTGGGGGTCCTCAAGACAGCAAATAGCATCGCAGAGGCGCTAATCGTTGCTGGCTACAAAGACTATATTGACGAGACAACAGTTCGAGAGCTTCGGCTCGCCGCCCTTTTGCATGATACCGGCCATGTCCTATTCTCTCACCTTGGGGAAACCATTCTGGAGGAGCATTTTAGCGAAGAACTGGAGGAGGTTAGCCACGATGCGGGCGATTTGTACCAAAATGCGAATACAGGTGAAATCCTCGCGCATCTAATCATCACGAGCGCACCTCTAAGGGCATACCTCGAACAAGTCTCACGTGAGTACCGGGTGGCATTCGATGTGGATCGCGTGGCTGGCTTCATCATAGCCAAAGCCCCCACTCCTGCGGAACAGTACAAGGCGGACATTATCAACGGCGCATTCGATGCCGACAAACTGGACTACCTCCTCAGAGACTGTCACTTCTGTGGCATCAAGGCGGACGTCGACGTCGAGCGATACTATCAGACAGTAAGCATCTGGCCGGGTTCAGCCCAGACGCCTCCTCGATATCTCGTGATGCGCCAAGATGGGATTCCCATTCTGGAGCAAATTCTCTTCAGCAAGATGATGCTCTACACCGCCATCTACCATCACCAAAAGATTCGGGCCTTAGAGTGCATGGTGCGTGCAATGTTCGAAGCCATCTGGGATCACCAGGGCGCAATCGCGAATAGAGCCCTGCGCTTCGAGAAGATCACTGACTTCTTCCGCATGCCGGAGTACCGGTTCCTCACGGCGGCGGCTGATGAGCCGGCGCTTCAAGAAATGACCAGGCATTTGCTAAACAGGCAGCTCCTAAAGCGTTGTCTAATGATTTCCATGGCAACGGTGTCTGGAGGTACGGCGAAGAAGGTCTTCTTCCTAGACAGTCTGAAGACGAAGCCACCCGAGGCGCGTCGCGTACTCAGGCAAAGAATCCTGGAAGCAGTGCCTGCGGACGCTCGAACGTCAGTATCTGACCTCTGGCTCGATCTACCGAGTGGTCCAGATGTGAATGAGGACGCGATTCAGTGCCTCGTAAATACGGGGAAGGAGAGCCCTGAACAATTGAGCGATCTGTTTCCAAGTGACGACTGGCTTACCAGTTACGAGATGAACAAATGGCGTGCCCACGTTTATTACACAGATAACCTTGCCTCGCGTCGAGCCGTCGCAGACGCCACCGAGACAGTCCTGCGCGAGGAGTTTGACATCACCCTAAGCCCCATGGCGCGGACGGCATGTAAGCTCCCGGCCTGATTTCCCTTCCCGCCTCTCGCATCCGCGTATTCTACGCTTCACCTCGCGCTGGACATGGCGCAAGAACCGCTGGGCTAGCCTTTAGCGAGATCGCCTACGACGGCGCGAGAAACTTGAGGCTGGGATCTGTCGGCGGCAGCGGAACGGCCTGGAAGCCGGCCTCCCTGGTCCAGTACAGCGTACAGCCGCCCGGCGGCAACGAGGCCTCAGCGAGGTCCTGCGGCTTCGTCATGAACACCTGCGCCTTCGGGAAAAACAGGTGGACTTCGGCCGGGACCGCGTATGTGTAGGCGCCTAGCCTAAGTGGCAGGACGTAGACGTTCCCGCCCGACGCCAGCTCCGGACAGTTCGAGGCCAGCAAGCGCTCGATTCGGTGGTAGTTGCCCGCAAAATCGTGGATGTGCTCCTGGTTCTGCGAATCGATGCTCCGGCCCGCAAGTAGCGCCACCACCGCAGCGCTCACGGGCACTGCGACCGCAAGCCCGACCGCCCGCTGACGGGCGGCCAGCCACTGGTAGCCGTCAGTCGCGAGCACGGCAACGAAGAACGCCCACGGCAAGGTGGCGAGATACGTCCAGCGCTGCGCGAAGCTCAAGTTCAAGAACGCCGACGGCGCGAGCATGAGCACGGTCGAGACGTAGAGGCCGGGAAGGAGCCACTGGCGCCGCAGCACGGCGATGGCGGCAGCGCTGGTGAAGAAGGCGAACGCCGCCCAGCTCGCCGGGCTCACCCAATCGCCCACGTATGACTCCCAGGGCAAGCTCAGCCAGACCATGCTGTCGATGAGCCGGTGAACCCCGTGCCAGCCGAAGCTGTACTTATCGTTCCCGGAGCCAATCGAGAGGATGAACTGCGGCAAGAGGTACGCGATCCAGACGAGGACAAACGGCGCCAGCGCCAGCCCAATCGCCCGCAGATCGCGTCCCGTCCTAGGCCGCGAAATGAACAGCGCGGCGAGGAGCAGCACAGGCGGCAGCGCCGACGCCTCTTCCTTGGCGAGCAGCGACCCGGCGAAAGATACGACGGCTAGCCCGAGGATCCACGGCCGCCGCTGCCCCTGGAGCCACGCTACGAACAGCAGCAGCGCCGTCATCGAGAAGAACGCCGAGATGATCGCGGTGGCGCCCGAAGGCCAGGCGACAAGCGAGCCGTAGCTTGGCGACACGACGAAGAGCGCCCCGGCGATCCCCGCGGTCACCGCGGAGCGCGTGAGGCGCAGGGCGAGGAGCCCAAGCAGCGCGCCTGTCGCGGAGAAGAGCGTGAGGTTAGCCACTTGATACGCCAACGCGTTTGTCCCGACGACGCGGTACATGCAGAAGAAATAGAAGTCGACCAGGGGCCGGAAGTAAGGAGTCGGACCGTCCGGCAGCGTGAAGGCGTCGCGAAGGGCGCTGCGAAGATCGGCGTTGCGGGCGGCCTGTAGCCAGACAAAATCATCCGTCCAGAACCAGACGTTCAGGAAGCCGCGGTGTGTCAGGATGGCCAGCGCGATCGGCGCGCAAACAGCAATAGCCGCCGACAGCGCCCTCGGGCTGAGCGTCCAGTTGTTCTTGCGCGTCCCCAAGTGCAGCGTTCGCTCCAGGCAGAGTTCCCGATAGTCTAGCACCCGCCACACAGGGGCCGGACCATGCTACCCTCCGACCTCGGGAGGTCTCACATCCCGATGGAGACGTGGCGCAGGAACGTGTACGCGGTCGCGATCGCACAGTTCATCGCGCTGGGCGGCGGCAACCTCGTCTTCCCGTTCATGCCGTTCTACGTCAAAGAGCTCGGCATCCACGGCGAGGGACACATCGCGCTGTGGTCCGGCCTCCTGGGCACCTCCACAGGCCTGGCGCTCTTCGTCTTCTCGCCGATCTGGGGCAACCTGGCCGACCGCTTCGGACGAAAGCCGGTGCTCCTGCGCGCCTACGTCGGCGCGATGGTCACCATGTCGCTGCAGGGCGCCGTGCAGAACGTCTGGCAGCTCGTGGCGCTCCGAGCGCTCCAGGGCGTCTTCGTTGGCACGATCCCGGCCGCAACGGCGCTGGTCGCCGCGAGCGCGCCGCGCGACCGCGTCGCGTCATCGCTGGGTATTCTGCAGATGGGGCTATTCTCGTCGCAGTTCGCCGGCCCGCTCGTGGGCGGCGCTCTCTCCGCGTCGATCGGCATCCGCCCGACATTCTTTCTCACGGCTGCCTTCTACCTCATCTCGTTCGTCCTCGTCCTGACGCAGGTCGAGGAGCGCTTCGAGCGGCCGACGGATGAGGAACGCGGCACGTTCACCCAGAACGTCAGGCTGGTCGTCAACCGGCGGCCGCTCCTCGTCCTGATCGGCGTCGTCTTCTTCCTGAACGCCGGGCCCTCGTTCGTGCGGCCGGTGATCCCGCTGCTTGTCGACACCTTCGACACCAGCCTCAGCTCGCTGACCCTGTCCGGCGTCGCGTTCGCGGCGCTTGCGGCGACGAGCGCCATCGCCGCGCTGGGCTCAAGCCGGTTGCAGGAGCGGGTCGGCCGGCGCAACGCCCTCGTGCTGGCGACGCTGGGGGCAGGCGCGGCCTACGTGCCGGTTGCCATGGCGAACAACGCGGCGAGCCTGATCCTGCTCATCGGTGTCGTCGGGCTCTTCAGCGGCGCAATGGTGCCGACGGCGAACGCCCTCATCGACGCGTGGACGCCGGCTGGGAAGCAGGCCGCGGCGTTCGGGCTCGCGGGCAGCGCGATGGCCCTGGCATTCGCCGTCGCCCCGCTCAGCGGCGGCGCAGTGGCAGGCGTCGCGGGCATCCACGCGAGCTTCGTTGTGATCGGCGCGGTCATGCTGGCGGTCGGCGTCGCCTCGCTGGTGCTCGTCACCGAGCCCGAACGTGAGCCGACGGCCGTGCTCGAGCCCGTGGAGGCGATGGACTAACGCCGTGCCTGTCGCGCTGCGCACCCGGCCCCTCCCCTACGACGCCAATGTCGCCATCCGGCACATCGGCCGCCGCGATCCGATCATGCGCGGCATCGTGCGGGCCTGCGGCCCGTTCGATCTGCGGCGGCGGGGCACGCCCTTCCAGTCGCTGATGCGGGCGCTGCTCTACCAGCAGCTCGCGGGCGCGGCGGCCGCCGCCATCGAGCGGCGCTTCCTGGCTCTCTACGGTGGGCGCGCGCCGTCGGCCCGGGAGCTGCTGCTGACGAAGCCCGAAGACCTGCGCTCCGTGGGCCTGTCGCGCCAGAAGTCGTCCTACCTGCACGGCCTGGCCGAGCACGTCGAGAGCGGCGCGATCACGGACCGCCGGCTCGCGCGCATGCCGGACGACGAGGTGATCGCGGCGGTGACGGAGATCAAAGGCATCGGGCCGTGGACGGCGCACATGCTGCTGATGTTCTCGCTGGGCCGGCCCGACGTGCTCCCCGTGGGCGACTACGGCGTGCGCAAGGCGATGATGCTTTCGTACGAGCTGCCCGAGCTGCCGGACCCGAAGACGATGGAGCGCATCGGCGAGCCGTGGCGGCCCTATCGCACGGTGGCGGCGTGGTACCTCTGGCGCACGATGGACACGCTGACGCTGTGACGACAGAGATGTAGGGGAGGTCTTTAGACTTCCCGCCACCCCCTGCCGATCGACTAGGCAACGCTGCGGGCGGCCATGAAGGCCGCCCCTACGACCGCTGTCTCAAGATCGCCGCCACGCGGTCTAGGAGGCGCTGGGCGGCGTCGTACTTCGAGAGGAGCGGGAGCTCCTCGGCGGCGCCGGTGCGGTCGATGATGGTGAGCTGGTTGGTGTCAACGGCGAAGCCGGAGCCCGGCTTGGTGACGTCGTTGGCGGCGATCAGATCGAGGCGCTTCTGGTGGAGCTTGGTCTTCGCGCTGGCGACGAGGTCGTGGGTCTCGGCGGCGAAGCCCACCTTCACGACACCGTCCGGCACCTCGAGCAGGAAGTCGGCGTTGCGCTCCAGATCGATCGACTTACGCTCCGGGCCCTTCTTTACCTTCCGGTCTTGCCGTTCCGCCGGCCGGTAGTCCGACACCGCAGCGGCCATAATCAGCACGCCGGCGCCGTCGCAGGCGGCCAGGACGGCGTCGCGCATGTCGGCGACGGTCTCGACGGCGACCAGCCGGACGCCGTACGGCACGGGCAGCGCGGTGACCGTGGAGACCAGCGTGACCTCAGCGCCGCGGTCGCGGGCGGCCTCGGCGATCGCGTAGCCCATCTTGCCCGTCGAGTAGTTGCTGATGAAGCGCACCGGATCGAGCGGCTCGCGCGTGCCGCCTGCCGTGACAACGACGCGCCGCCCGGCGAGATCGCCGCCGTGCCGGCCGAGCTCGTACTTCAGCGCACCGATCAGCGTTTCGGCGTCGACGAGCCGTCCCTTGCCGGTGCGGCCGCTCGCGAGCCGGCCCTCGGCCGGACCGACGACAACGTAGCCGCGCTCGCAGAGCGCGCGCAGGTTGGCCTGCGTCGCGTCCCGCTCGAACATCTGGTTGTCCATCGCCGGCGCAATCAGCACCGGCGCGGTTGTCGCCAGGACGGTTAGCGAGACCACATCGTCGGCGCGGCCGTGGGCGAGCCGAGCGATCGTGTCGGCGGCGGCGGGCGCGACGATCACGGCCGCCGCGCGCCGCGCGACCTCGACGTGCTCTTCGGCGAGCTCGCTGTTGGGATCGAACATATCGATGAACACCGGCCGGCGGGTGAGGCTGCGCAGCGTGAGCGGCGTGACGAAGCGCGTCGCGGCGTCCGTCATCATCGCATCGACGAGCGCGCCGGCCTGGGTGAGCTTGCTCGCCAGATCGGCGGCCTTGTAGGCGGCAATGCTGCCCGTGATCCCCAGCGCGATGTGGCGGCCCTGCAGCATCGATCAGCTCCGGTTGAGCTCGTAGATCAGGCGCAGGCCGTGCAGCGTCAGATCGGGGTCGACGACGTCGAAGACGTCCGTCTCGCGCGAGAAGAGCTCGGACCAGCCGCCCGTGCCGATGACCCGGGCGGAGCCGCCCAGCTCCTTCTTGAACCGTGCGACCATGCCCTCGATGAGGCCAACATAGCCGAAGACCAGCCCTGACTGGATAGCGTGCACGGTGTTCTTGCCTATCGCCCCGGCTGGGCGGGTCAGCTCCACAGGATACAGCTTCGCGGCCCTCTCGTAGAGCGCTTCGGCGGCGATGCCGAGGCCGGGAGCGATGGCACCTCCCTGATAATCACCATCGGCAGAGACAGCGTCAAAGACGAGGCCGGTGCCCAGGTCGACGATGATCAGCGGTGGTGGGCCGTGGAGCTTACACGCGGCGACAACATCGGCGATGCGATCGGAGCCAACATCGCGTGGGCTGTCGTACAAGATGCGCACACCGGTGCGCGTGCCCGCGCCGACGACGAGCGGCTTAACGTGCAGGCGCCGTTGGCAAAACGCTTCGAAGACGGGCTCAAGATCCGGCACGACGCTGACCAGCGCGGCGTCCGTGATCGCACCGGGTTCCACGTCTTCGACGTCGAGCAGACCGAGGAGGATAACCGCGTACTCGTCAGCGAGACGTTTGTGATCCGTCGCGATGCGCCACGTCGTGCGCAACCGATCGCCATCGAAGAGACCGATGGTGATCGTGGTGTTCCCAACATCGAGCGCGAGCAGCATGCGTCCGACACCTTCTCAACATTGCGGAAGTGTTGATAAGTATAGCGCAGCGTCGTTGCGACGCTGCAAATCGGCTCGCATGTTGCAAGTACATGTCGTTGTCCACGAAATTTCCACAGAGTCGTCATAAGAGCCTTGATCATGTGGTGCTTGCGCGTGGTATGCTCACCAACGCCTGGGGCAACCCGGCGATCTGGTGAATGGGTGGGACACCACGACAATCGCTAGTTTTTTGCGGGCGCCGACGACAGTACATCGAGCCCGTGGCCGGCACAAGCAGCACCGCTGCCCGACGCTCCAGGCACGTCATCCGTCCGTTAGCAGTTGCTCATTGAGCCAGCAAGGTCCGGCCGGGGAAGCCTCCTTTGCGCCCCGCGCCTGGTGAAGGGAATCGTCCTTGCCAAGCCGCACGCCGCAAACGCTCTGGGAAACCGCTCTCGGTCAGCTCGAACTCCAAGTCACCCGCCCGAATTTTGAAACCTGGCTCCGTCCGACAACCGCCCTCCGGCTCGAGGAAGCGCAGCTCGTCGTCGGCGTGCCCTCCGACTTTGCGCTCGAGTGGCTGCGCTCGCGGCTGGCGGGCATCGTCAATCGCACCGTCTCGCGCCTCATCGACCGCCAGGTGACGGTGGTCTTCGAGGTGCTCGGAGCGCAAGCGCCCACCGGTCACGCGCCGGAGGCAGCACCGCGAGGGGACGCCAGGCGGGCGCTCGTCGGCCACCTCGATGCGAACCTCACATTCGAGAGCTTCATCCCGCTCAAGTGCAACCGGGTGGCCCATCGGGCAGCTAAGCGAGCGCTCGACGAGGATGCCTACGGCATTCTGGTCATCGCGGGGCAGGTTGGCTCGGGCAAGACGCACCTCCTCCACGCCACCGGCAACGCGGCTCGGCGCGCCGGGCGCTCCGTCGTGGCGTTGACGGGCGAAGCGTTCGTGGACCGGTACGCCTCTGCCGTCCGGCACGGGCAGCCACACAGCTTCCGAGAAGCTTTCGGCGACTGCGAGATCTTCCTGCTGGACGACCTGCGCTTCCTGGCGACACGGGTGTCTTCACAGGAACAGTTCCTCCTCGCCCTCGATGCCCTCCGGCAGCGCAACTGCGTCTTCGTGGTGACGACTGATGCCCCACCCGAACGGATCGCCGGCATCTCTGACCGGCTGCTCACGCGGCTACGCTCCGGGGTGTTCGCCGAACTGCGCGCCCCATCTCCCGCAGAGCGAGTCGAGTTTCTGCAAGCCCTGGCTGGACAACGAAAGCAGCCGCTGCCACCGGCAGTGCTCGCGCTCATCGCGGAGCGGCCCTCCGGCTCCATACGAGATATCGCCGGTACCCTGCAGCAGGTCATCGCCTACGCGGACCTCTCCGGCCAGCCCATCACCCCATCGCTCGCACAGGAAGCGCTGCGCAGTTCGCCGCAGGTGCGAGGCGCACTCACCCCAGAGCAGATCATCGATACGATCTGCAATCGCTTCTCCGTCTCGCGCGACCAGATCGCCGGCCGTTCTCGCGCACGCGCTGTGACGTACCCGCGCCACCTCGCCATGTACCTTCTGCGCAACAAGGGTTCCTGCTCACTTGCACAGATCGGGCAGCTCCTCGGCGGGCGCGACCATTCAACAGTCCTGAGCGGCTACGCGCGCATCAAGCAAGAGCGCGCCGCCTTGCCCCAGACCAGGGACGACCTGGAACAGCTCGAAGCGCTGCTGCAGCACTCCGCTGCCTAGCCTTCTCCACACTTCCCACCGGCTTACTATCATGAGTGAGATGTCTCATACTTCCTTGGTCAATCTATGTTGGATGAGATCACGATCCAGGTTACGGGCGGCGCTGGGGGAAACGGCGCCGTGAGCTTCCGCCGCGCGCGCTACGAGCCGAAGGGTGGTCCTGACGGAGGTGACGGCGGTAAGGGTGGTAGTGTAGTTCTCGAAGCGGATACCGCGCTCTATGTCTTGGACTCGCTCCAAAGGAAGCGGATAATCCGGGCGCCAGCGGGCGGCAAGGGTGAGTCCGGCAAGCGCCATGGCAGGAACGGCAAGGATGTTGTCGTCAAGGTACCGGTGGGGACAGTGGTGTGGAAAACAAACGGGCGCGATCGCGTGCTGAAGGAGCTTCTGGAGTCCGGCCAGAGCCTTGTTGTCGCGCGTGGAGGAAAGGGAGGCAGAGGCAACGCGCGAATGGCAACATCGGTTCGGCGTAAGCCGGGCTTCGCGGAACAGGGTCTGGCCGGCGAAGGTCAGCGGCTGCGGCTCGAGGTAAGGCTGCTGGCGGACGTTGGCTTTGTCGGCCTACCGAACGCTGGCAAGTCGTCGCTGCTGCGGGCCATGACGGCGGCGAAGCCAAAGGTGGGCGCGTACGCCTTCACGACGCTAGCGCCGCACCTGGGCGTGGCGGAGGTGGACTATGAACGGCTCGTCCTTGCGGACGTGCCGGGTCTCGTGGAAGGCTCGACTGAGGGAACGGGGTTGGGCTCGGCGTTTCTCCGGCACGCCGAGCGCACGCGGGCGCTGCTCTACGTCGCGGACGCGAGCCGGCCGATGCCCGAGGGCGATATCGAGGCGGTGCGGCGCGAGGTGCTGGCGTTCGGGCGCGGGCTGGAGAAGAAGCGTTCGCTGATCG
>JBGQHA010000039.1:0-11465 GCA_041497735.1 Dehalococcoidia bacterium
GTCGGTCACGACGGTCGCCGGCGGCGAGAAGATCGTCCAGACCGCGCTCGACGCCTTCGGGCGCCTCGACATTCTCGTGAACAACGCGGGTATCCTGCGCGACCGCATGATCTTCAATATGAGCGAAGAGGAGTGGGACGCGGTCATCGCCGTGCACCTCAGGGGCCACTTCTGCTGCACGAAGCCGGCATCGATCGTGTTCCGGCAGCAGCGCCACGGGCGCATCATCAATTTCACATCGGTCTCAGGGCTGATCGGCATCGCAGGCCAGGCGAACTACGGCGCGGCCAAGGCGGGCATCGCCGGCTTCACGCGCGTCGTCGCGCGCGATCTGGGCCGCTACGGCGTGACGTGCAATGCGATCTCACCCGGTGCCGCGACGCGCATGACCGCGACGGTGGCCGACGCTGCCCGCGAGCGCGGCGCGCAGGCCGGCGTGCAGCGGCCTCCGCAGCAGGCCGCAAGCGCATCGCGCGACCCGGAGCTGATCGCGCCGATGGCGGCGTACCTGGCCAGCGACGACGCGTGGAACATCAACGGCTACATCTTTGGCGTGGCGGGCGGCAGCGTCTCCGTGCTGCACCACCCGAACGCGTTCCGCACGCTCTGGAAGCCGGCCATGTGGACCGTTGACGAGCTGATCGAGCAGGTGCCGGCCCAGCTCATGCAGGGCATCGCCAACCCGGCGCCGCCGCCTCCCGATCTGGAAATACCAGGGCGCGCAGCGCCGGCGAAGGCCGCGTCGTGATCAAAGGCGTCCACGCGCTGTTCTACACGACGGAGCCCGAGGCGGCCCGCGCGTTTCTGCGCGACAAGCTCGGCGTACCGTTTCATGAGGAAGGAAAGGGCTGGCTGATCTTCGATTTCCCTGAGGGCGAAGTCGGTTGTCACCCGTCGGGTCGCGTGTCTCATGAAGTAACGCTCTATTGCGACGATCTCGACGCCACGATGAAGGAGGCGTCGGCCCGCGACGTGGAGTTCTCGCCCATCGTCGAAGAGGACTGGGGCCGCGTGACGACGTTCGAGCTGCCGGGCGGCGGGCCGGTCCGGCTCTACCAGCCGACGTATCGCAGGGAATGAGATGGCAGACCGACTGAAGGGACGCACAGCGATCGTCACCGGCGCCGGACGGGGCATCGGCCGCGCGGTTGCGATGCTGCTGGCTACCGAGGGTGCGAGCGTCGTCGTGAACGACTTCGGCGTCGCGGTAGACGGCTCGCAACCAAGCGAAGGGCCGGCGAAGGACGTCGCGGACGAGATCAAGGGCGCGGGAGGCAACGCCGTCCCGAACTTCGATACCGTCGCGACTGTGGAGGGCGGCGAGCGCCTGATCAAGCAGGCGCTGGACGCGTTCGGCCGCCTTGATATCCTGGTCAACGTCGCCGGTATCCTGCGCGACCGCATGATCTTCAACATGAGCGAAGAGGAGTGGGACGCGGTCATCGCGGTGCACCTCAAGGGTCACTTCTGCACCACGAAGCCCGCCTCAGTCATCTTCCGACAGCAGCGCTACGGGCGGATCGTCAACTTCTCGTCCGGATCGGGGCTCACGGGCATCCCCGGCCAAGCGAACTACGGCGCGGCCAAGGCGGGCATCGCCGGCTTCACGCGCGTCGTCGCGCGCGATCTCGGCCGCTACGGCGTCACCTGCAACGCGATCTCGCCCGGCGCCGCCACGCGCATGACGGCGACGGTGCCGGAGCAGTCGCGGGAGCTGCGCGCTCGAGCGGGCATACAGGGCGTGGGCGGGGCGCCGCCGCGGCAATCCCTGCTGGCATCGATGCGCGAGCCGGAGTACGTCGCTCCCATGGTGGCGTTTCTCTGCACCGACGAGGCGTGGAACATCAACGGGAAGATCTTCGCGGTGTCGGGCGGAACCGTGTCGCTCCTGCAGGAGGAGGTGCCGCTGCGCACGATGGCGAAACAGGGCGCCTGGACGGTACAGGAGCTGCGCGAGCTGGTGCCTACGCGGCTGATGTTCGGCCTGCAGAACCCGGCGCCGCCTCCGCACGATCTGGAGATCCCGGGCCGGGCTCCGCAGCCTGCCGCTACCTAGAGGACCGGCTGCTTCTGTTGACCCGGCGCGCGGACAGGCGTACCCTATCCTAGCCGCTAGACACGAGAACCGGGGAAGCATTCCACGAGGAGGACCACTATGGTAGCCCAGTTGCCTACCGAACAGCTCCAGAGCACCATCCAAGGTTCCGTCATACGCCCAGGGGATCCGGAATATGACGAGAGCCGCCAAATCTGGAACGCCATGATCGACCGCCGGCCGGGCGTCATTGTGCGCTGCGCGAACGCGAACGATGTCGCCGTGACGGTTGGCTTCGCACGCGAGCAGGGGCTGCTTGTGGCGATTCGCGGAGGCGGTCACAACATCGCCGGCAACGCCATCTGCGACGACGGCATCGTGATCGACTTGTCCGCCATGAAGCACGTCGAGATCGACCCGAAAGCAAAGCGCGCTCGCGTGGAGCCGGGCTGCACTCTGGGCGACTTCGACGCTGCGGCGCAGCAGCACGCTCTCGCGACACCGCTTGGTATCAACTCGACAACAGGTGTCGCCGGCCTCACGCTCGGAGGCGGGTTCGGCTGGCTGAGCCGGAAATACGGCATGACCATCGATAACCTGATCTCGGTGGATGTTGTCACGGCTGACGGCAAGCGCCTCCGCGCGAGCAAGGACGAGAACGCGGACCTCTTCTGGGCGATCAGGGGTGGCGGCGGAAACTTCGGCGTGGTCACCAGCTTCGAGTACCAGCTCCACCCCGTCGGACCGGAGGTGCTCAGCGGGCTGATCGTCTTTCCCTTCGCCCAGGCGAAGTCCGTGCTCACGCAGTTCGCCAAGTTCACCCAGCAGATGCCGGATGATCTCAATGTCTGGATGGTCACGCGGAAGGCGCCGCCCCTCCCCTTCCTTTCTGCCGACGTGCACGGCAAAGAAGTGGTCGTCCTCGCCATCTGCTACGCCGGCGATCCGAAAGACGGCGAGAAGCTCATCGAACCGCTGCGCGGCTTCGGCAAACCGTACGGCGAGCACATTGGCGTGCAGCCCTACACGGCCTGGCAGCAGGCATTCGACCCGCTCCTTACGCCCGGCGCGCGCAACTACTGGAAGTCACACAACTTCACCCAACTGAGCGACGGGGCGCTCGACACGATCATCGAGTACGCCGCCAAGCTTCCGTCGCCACAGTGCGAGATCTTCATCGGTACCATTGGTGGACAGACAACCCGTGTGCCTGCGGACGCGATGGCCTACTCCAGCCGGGACGCCAACTACGTCATGAACGTGCACGGGCGCTGGGAGACCGCCGCCGAAGATGAGCGCTGCATCGCTTGGGCGCGCGAGTTCTTCGCAAAGTCCAAGCCGTTCGCCAGCGGTGGCGCCTATGTCAACTTCATGACGGAAGAAGAGACGGATAGGATAGCTTCAGCGTATGGCCCGGCATATCAGCGGCTCGTTGAGCTGAAGACGAAGTACGACCCGACCAACCTGTTCCACATGAACCAGAACATCAAGCCGAAGGCGTGATCGACCTAACCCCAATCCCCTTCCCTAAAGGGAAGGGGATTGGGGGAGAGCCATGAGTTTCGAAGGCCCCGCCTAGGCGGGGCCTTCGGCGTTCGCGATCTTGGGCAGCCACTCCTGCCGGTATTCCATCAGGACGAACGTGTTGCCGCCGCGCGCGGCACGTCCGTATTCCGCAAAACCCGCCCTGGCAAAGCAGCGGCGGGCGCGCTCGTTCCAGTCGAGCGTCTTCAAGTAGATGCGGCGGAAACCCTGCTGCCCAAGCAGGCGCTCAAGGAGGAGGCCGACCGCCTCGCCGCCGTAGCCGCGACCCCAGCAGGTCTGCTCGCCGATGGTGATGCCGAGCTCCGCTTCGCCGTGCAGCGAATCGATGTTGTAGTACATGATGTTGCCGACGTGCCGCCCGTCCTCATCCTCGATCGCCAGACTGCGCCGGTACGGGCTGGGGTAGAGGAGCTCCTCTCGATAGAGCGCGAGGTACTGCTGGTACGTGAGCGAGAGCGGCCGCGCCGCGTCGAAGCGGCTCAGCTCCGGCGTGCTGCGCCAGCGGTAGTCCGTCGGCGCATCGCCGAGGCGTTTCTCGCGCAGCACGACCCGTGCGCCTCGCGCCACCTCGCCGTAGACCAGGGTTGTCATCGAGATCCCCTCTCGCGGATCAAACGCAGCGCCTTGCTGAGAATATCGCGCTCGTTCGGATAGCGCAGCAGCCGGAGCGCCACTTCGACCGGCACCCAGCGAACGACATCGAACTCGCCGTCATGGGCCTCCAGGCTCCTTGCCCGCGGGCCTCATCAGATAGTGATCGACCCCCTTGTCGTAACGCGTACCGTCGGGGCCACTGAACTCGTACCGGATGTCGCCTATTGACGCTTCGATCTGCACCGAGAGGCCGGTTTCCTCTTGCACTTCTCGGAGCGCTGTGCTCTGCGGCCTCTCGCCGTCGGCGGGCGACCCCCCTGGGCAGCGCCCAGAGGCCGACGCGCGGTCGCCCGCAGATCACGACCTCGATGCCTGCGTTGCCGTGGCGATAGACGACACCACCGGCGGAGACGACGTGCTTGCTGCGAGGGGCCGTCACCATGACTTATCGCTGGATGTTGAACGCGAGCGGGTCGTCGGCAAGGTCGACCTCGTCGAGCGCAGCGAGCACGGCCTCGCGCACGCGCTCGTCGCCCTCCGCGAGCAGGGCCTGCAGCACTTCCTTCGCCACAGCCCCGCCGATCTGGC
The DNA here is from genome assembly GCA_041497735.1 of Dehalococcoidia bacterium. GTDB lineage: Bacteria > Chloroflexota > Dehalococcoidia > DSTF01 > RBG-16-68-14 > JBBDXS01. The sequence goes on from JBGQHA010000039.1 coordinate 4,763, forward strand.
CGAGTGCGGCGATCGCCGCTTCCTGTGCCTCCGGATCGTCATCGTGCAATAGGCCAGGAAGATAGGGCACGGCCTCGGGATCCGCGATGGAGCCGATCGCCGTCACGGCCTCGTAGCGCATCTCCGGGTCTTCACTCTCCAGCTCCGCGTAGAGGGCATCGAGCCACGACGGATCGCAGCTGCGCCCCATCGCGTGGACGGCGCTGATCCGCAGGCGGCGATCATCACTCTCGTGCGCGTCCTGAATGAGATCGCGTACCCAGCCCTCGCTGCGCGGGCCAAGCGCTTCGAGCGCGCGCGCCCTGGCCTCGGCCACTTCGGTGGGATCGGTGATCGTGCGGCGCAGCGCCACCTCGATCCGCTCCGCATCGGCGGGTCGCAGCTCGCCGTACTCTGCCTGGAGCACGAAACGCCCGAGGCCAAGCGCCGCCTCGGCTCGAACGCGCGCGTCCGGATCGCTATCGAGCAGCCGGACCAGCGGACCGATCAGACCGCGTCCTTCATGGTCCCACAGGCCTTCGACGGCGGCGCGCCGCACGTCCGCGTTCGCGTCGTCCAGCGCGATCAAGAACACGCTGTCGAAGTTGAGGTCAACGTTGTCTTCGGCAAGCTCGGTGAGCTCCTGGATCAGCTTCCCGCGCGTCCGGTCGTCAAGGTCGTTCCAGGCGCTCGCAAACAACGAGGCCTCTTCAGCACTCAGGCTGGAGAGGCCTGCCAGTTTGGCTGCGGCCAGCGGTGTTCCCGAGCCGGCCAGTTCTTTGATCAGCGTTTGAAAGCTCACAGTTACAGGAAAAGTGTAGGCTCCGCTAGACAGGACTGTCAACAACGTCGTGCTCAGCATCGGTGCCGGGCGGCGGCTCTCGCTGCTGCCCTCCCCTGCCGATCTTGGGCTCCGTGCCGGCGAGGATGCGCTCGATGTTTTCGCGGTGCAGCACCAGCACTAGGACCGCCGCGCAGATCGCGTAGACGGCATAGGCCCAGGAGTGAAAGCCCGTCGCCGCGAGCACAACGAACACAATCGCGAGCACCGGCGCCATGCCGACCGACATCACGGAGACGATGCGTGTGACCGCGACGAGCCCGATGCCGAAGGGCAGCAGTGCAGCGGCCGGGATGGGACTCATCGCCAGCGCTGCGCCGAACGATGTTGCGACACCTCTGCCACCCTGGAACCCGGCGAAGACCGGCCAGTCGTGCCCGATTGCTGCCGCGAGGCCCGCGGCCGCCTGGACGTACGGCTCGTCCGAGACGAGGCGCGCGATGAGCACGGGCACGACGCCTTTCGCAAGGTCACCGATGAGCGCGACGGCGCCCCACTTCGCGCCGATGGTGCGCACGACATTCGTGAAGCCGGTGCGGCCGCTGCCGAACTCGCGGATGTCGATGCCGCGCGCCACGCGCCCGACGAGGAGGCCCGTTGGAATCGAGCCGATGAGATACCCGATCGACGCGCAGACGAGAGATATCGAGACCACGATTAGCGCTCACGTCTGCTGCGGAAGACGAGCCGCAGCGCGGTGCCCTCGAAGCCGCACGCGCGCCGGAGCACATTCTCGAGATAGCGCCGGTAGCTGAAGTGCACGAGCGAGGCTTCGTTCACGAAGAAGACGAACGTTGGCGGCGCGATCTCAGCCTGCGTCACGTAGAGAAACTTTGGTTGCTGGTTCTTCACGGACGGCGGTGGCCGCTCGGCAAGCGCGCGCTGGATGATCGTGTTGAGCTTCGACGTCTCGATGCGCTGGCGGCGCGCATCGTAGATGCGCAACGCTTGCCGCAACAAGGGAACGATGCCCAACGCCTCTTTGGCAGAGACGATCGCAAATGCGACCCAGGGCGCGAACTGCATGCGCCGGCGAACGTTCGTCTCGAACTCTGCCGGTGAGGCGCCTTCCATGAGGTCCCACTTGTTCGCGACGACGATGACACCCGTCTTCGACTTGAGCGCCAGCCCCATGATGTGCAGGTCCTGCGCGGTGAGACCCTCCGGAGCCTCGAGCAGCACGAGCGCAACGTCCGACCGGTCGACCGTCTGCTTGACACGGAGGCCCGCGTGGTGCTCCAACCCGCGTCCGATCTTCCCCGGGCGGCGCAGGCCCGCGGTATCGATTAGCACGATCTCACGGTCCTCAAACTCAAACGGGGTATCCACGGCGTCGCGCGTGGTACCCGGCACCGGGGATACGATAACGCGGTCTTCCTGGAGGATCGCGTTGAGCAGCATCGATTTGCCGACGTTCGGCCGTCCGACGATCGCCAGCCGCGGGGTATCGATAGCCTCTTCTTCCTCGGATGGCGGCAGCGCCTGGACGACGCGATCCAGCACGTCGGCCATGCCCGTGCCGTGCTGCGCGCTTACAGGCAAGGGCTCGCCGAGGCCGAGCTCGTAGAACTCAGCAACGCTCTCGCGGCGCTCTTCGTTGTCCACCTTGTTGGCGAGCAGGAATATCGGCCGCTTGCTGCGCCGCAGGACTGCCGCCACGTCTTCATCGGCAGGGATAACACCGGCCTTCGCATCGACGACAAACAGGAGCGCGGAGGCCTCATCGACCGCCCGCTCTACCTGGCTACGGATCAGATCCGAGTAGCCGTGAGCACCGTCGGCGTCCAGCCCGCCCGTGTCGACCAGGCGAAACTGCTCGCCGCGCCAGGTGACATCGCCGTAGAGCCGGTCGCGCGTCGTGCCGGCCGCTTCTTCCACCAGCGCTTTGCGCCGGCCGATGAGCCGGTTGAACAGCGCCGACTTGCCCACGTTCGGCCGACCGACGATCGCCACGACGGGCCGGCGCGACTGCCGTCGCCCGGTCACGGCGTCGCGCCCACGGGGATCGATGGAGCGATGAGGACCCTGACCGTGACGCCGGGCTGCTCAACGCTCGCGCCCGGCGGCAAACGCAGCGCTACCGTGCGCACGACGTCGGCGCTCGCGCCGTCGATGCTGATCGAGTCGGTCGAAATGCCCTTCGACGGGTCGAGGCTCCGGAACACCTCCGCCGGCCCGGAGATGGAGACGAACGGCGGATCGATCTGGACACCGGTCGCAGCGAAACCCGCCGCGGGCGCGCCGCCGATATCGGGCGTCACGACGAAGATGGCGCTGAACTGCACTTGCGTGATAGTCACGTGCACCTGAGCGCTCTTCGGATCGACGTTCACGCCGGGGACCTCGCGGCCTTGCTCGTCGCGCGCCTTGAGCACCACAGTCTGGTCCAGGCTGGCTCGTACCGCAGTCAGGTCGAGGTCAGCGTCGATGGACGCGACGCGGGCGGCCGAGCTCGCCGGCCCGCTCACCACGACCTCAGCTGGCTGGGCCGAGATCTGCTGCGCTTGAAAGCCCTGTGGCGGCGCGCCAACTAGCTGTGTGCGGACGGTCACCGTTCGCGATGAGACGTTCTCCAACGTGATGTGGATCCGCGCCCGCGACCAGTCGATGACCTGCACTCGCGCATGGTTGCAGACGACGCTCACGGGTACATCGGCTCCGGGCGCACCCGCGAGATCGGCGCTGGCCTTGCAGTCGTCTGAGGTCAGGTGATCGAACACACTCTGCGGGGCGCGGACGCGCACCGTGACGGACTGATCGCTGCACGGCGGGAATTCGGCCTGGCCTTCGGGCACGTGGAGACATTGCACCGGGATGCTCCCCGGAACGCGGCCCGTAATCTGCTTGTCCTGGCGGTTCGTCACGAAGACCCACAGGCTAGTGGCGAGCACGATCGACAGCAGCGCGATCCCCCAGTTCTGCCCGACCGAGAACACGGCCTGGCGCGCCAGGATGAATGCGATGCGGATACCGTCGCCGACACGGCCCAAGGCTGCTTCCATTATGACTTGCCCTTGACGTTGCCGTTCGATTCCAGCAGCCGCGTGAGCAAGCCGCGCAGCCGGGCGTCGTCGAGCCGCGGGTACATCCGTCCGTCCGCGGCGACCGCGATGGCGCCCGTCTCCTCCGACACCATCAGCGACACGGCGTCCGTGCCCTCGGTGACGCCAAGCCCGGCGCGGTGGCGCAAGCCCATCTCGCCGGACAGGCGCGTTTCGGAGAGCGGCAGCGTGCAGCCCGCCGCGACGACGCGGCTCTCCCGCATAATGACGGCGCCGTCATGCAACGGGGCGTTCGGGTAGAAGATGCCCTCGAGCAACTCGACCGTCGGCACGGCATCGATGGGGACACCGCTGTCGACGAAGCTCTGCAGCCCCGTCTCCCGTTCGAAGACGAGCAGCGCGCCGTGCCGCCGGCTCGCCAGCTCGACTGCGGTACGGCCAACCGTATCGATGAGCTGTTCGTAGGGCGACTTCGTCCAGCCGCGGAAGCCGGTGCGCCCCACCCGCTCGAGCGCCCGCCGGATCTCCGGCTGAAAGATAATCGGGATCGCGATGATGAGACCGGTCAGAGAATTGCGGATGACGAAATCGAGGACGGTCAGGTTGAGTGCCTGCGCCAGGATCGCAATGACGATGAGGATGATCGCAGCGCCCCGCAGCAGCGCGATAGCCGCCGTGCCCCGCAGCAGCATGAAGACGCCGTAGATGAGGACGGCGATCAGGAAGATATCGAGGACATCGATCGGGCTCAGCCGGTCGAGAACGTCCTGGATGCGGGTCTGCAACGCCAGCATCACGTTACTCCGTCGGCCCTCCCAGCAGCAGGAAGAGGACTGCTCGCTGCGCGTGCAGGCGGTTTTCCGCCTGGTCGAAGACCACCGACTGCGGCCCCTCGATCACTTCGTCGACGGTCTCTTCGCCACGATGCGCGGGCAGGTCGTGCATGAAGATCGCGTCCTTCCGCGCGAGGGCCATGAGCTGGGGCGTCACCTGGTACTCCGCAAATGCCTGGAGGCGGAGCGCGTGCGCGTCTTCCTGGCCCATGCTGGTCCAGACGTCGGTATAGATAACATCGGCGTCCGCGACGGCCTCTTGCGCCGACTGAACAGCCCGGAAGCTCCCGCCTGCGGCGCGCGCGCCTTCCTCGGCCTGGAGCATGACCTCCTCGGACAGCCGGTAGCCCGGCGGCGACGCGATGACGAAGTTGGCGCCCGCCATGCCGCTCGCCTGGGCGAGCGAGGCGGCTACGTTGTTGCCATCGCCGATGAAGGCGAGCCGCACGCCGCGCACACCTCCTTTGTGTTCGCGGATGGTCAGCAGATCCGCCAGCGCCTGGCAGGGGTGCTCTTCGTCCGAGAGCGCGTTGACCACCGGCACCGCGGCGTGCTCGGCGAGATCGACCAGGGTCTGCTGAGCGTAGGTGCGGGCGACGATGCCCTGGACGTAGCGGCTGAGCACTCGTGCAACGTCGGCGACTGACTCGCGCTGGCCGATCCCCACTTCGCTCTGCGAGAGATACACCGTGTGCCCGCCGAGCTGGCTCATCGCCACGTCGAAGCTGACGCGCGTTCGAAGCGAGGGCTTTTCGAACAGGAGCGCGAGCGACCTACCGGCGAGTGCGCGCGGAGATCCGTTGCGCTTGAGCTCTTCGGCCGTGGCCAGGACGGTCTCGAGCTCGTTAGCGCTAAGATCGGAGATGGAGAGGAGGTCTCGGCCGCGCACGGCGCACGCTCCAGATTATCTCGAATGTGACCGCAGTATAGCATCGGGTTCGCGCGGCTCGCGCAGGTTGCACTCTCTCGGGCGGCGATGCTATAGTTCTCTTAAGAACGGCGCGCCTTTAAATCCGGTCCCGTGAGGCCGGGAAGGGGCACTCGATGAAGGACAAGTTCGCCATCTTGGGACCCTCCTGCGCGACAGCCGGGAGGTTTTCTTATGCCTGACGGGATGGCGATGTCGTCCGCCGACATCCGCCGGGCGATCGTTCGCGTCGCCCACGAGATCGTCGAGCAGAACCGCGGCTGCCAGGACCTGATCCTCGTCGGCATGCGCACACGGGGCGTACCCCTCGCACAGCGCATCGCGGCGGCCATCCGCGAGTTCGAGGGCGACGAGGTGCCTGTGGGCGCGCTCGACATCGGCCTCTACCGCGACGACCTCACTGCGCGCGGCACACGCGTCGAGATCAAGCCGAGCGAGCTGCCGGAGGACATCGCCGAGAAGCGCGTCGTCCTGGTCGACGACGTGCTCTACACCGGGCGCAGCATTCGCGCCGCACTCGATGCGCTGATCGACTACGGCCGCCCGCAGCGCATCCAGCTCGCCGTGCTCGTCGACCGCGGCCATCGCGAGCTGCCGATCCGCGCGGACTTCGTCGGCAAGAATATCGCCACGTCGCGTGAGGCGGACGTTGTCGTCCAGCTCGAAGAGACGGACGGCGTCGATCAGGTGCTCGTGACGGAACGGAGGGACTAGCGATGGCGAAGAACGGTTCGAACGGCCGCCGAAAACCTCCCGCCGCCCCGACGCGCGCTGCTGTCGCCGTCGCCGACACGCCCGACGAGCTCCCCGGCGGCGCGACGTGGCAGCGGCGGCATCTCCTCGATCTCGATGACTTCTCGCGCGCGGAGATCGAGCTCGTACTCGACACCGCAGACGCGATGAAGGAGGTGCTCGCGCGCGAGGTGCCGCGCGTGCCAGCGCTGCGCGGCACGACCGTCGTCACGCTGTTCTACGAAGACAGCACGCGCACGCGCGCGTCGTTCGAGCTGGCGGGCAAGGTGCTCGGCGCAGACGTGATCAACATCTCGGCGAAGGGCAGCAGCATCGAAAAGGGCGAGTCGCTCATCGATACGGCGCTGACGTTGCAGGCGATCGGCAC
>JBGQHA010000040.1:0-11367 GCA_041497735.1 Dehalococcoidia bacterium
ACAGCACCTCGATCGAGCTGCGCGCGGCGGCCGACGAGTACATCGATATCAAGGAACACGTCGCGGAGCTCCGCACGAAGTGACGGCGAACGGCGCGCGTGGCGTCCTCGTCGCAGAGGACTACTCCGACTTCCGCGCGCGCATTCTGGCGCTGCTAGAGCCGCTCGATCTCGCCTGCGTGCCCGCCAGCAACGGCCGCCAGGCGATAGAAGTGCTGCGCGACCTCTCGCGTGAGCTGCATCTGCTGATCACTGACATGGACATGCCGGTGCACACCGGCTGGGAGGTGATCGAGGCCGCGCGAGAGCATCGTGGGCTCGATCTGCCGATCATCATGCAGACGGGCGAGGCCAAGTACACCTACGTGCGCCGCCGCGCTGCGGAGTTCGGCATCGTCCTGATCGACAAGAAGGAGATCGACGAGCTGCTCGTGCCGGCGGTGCGACAGGCGCTCGGGTTCTAGCCACGCCAGCGTTCGCTGCCGCATGACGAAGCTCCTGACCGTTTGTCTCGCGCTCGCGCTGCTCGGCGCTGCGTGCGGCGGCGGCGCTCCACACGCCAGCGACGGCACATCGACCGCGGCCAATAGCGCCCGGCCACCGCTCATGGTCGTCTCGAGCGGAACTGCCACACTCGAAACTGCGCTCGGCTCGTACTGTTGGTCGAAGCAGGGCCAGTGCGCGGACGCCATCGCCGTCGTCACGTCGCACCAGCCGCTTGCTACAGTCGGCGCGACGTCAATCACCGGCACCCTGGACGGCTTCGAGATTACGAACGTCTATGTCGACTCCAGCCCTGCGGCGAGCTCGAGCAGCATGCTGCTGCAGGGCGGCCTTGTCGTTTGGACAGGCGCCAGCGAACACACCACGCTTCCCGCGACGGCGTCTGACGGCGAAGTGCAGATCGATATCTCGGCGCTGGATCCGGGCCAATACGTAGTCGCGATCACAGTCGAGGTGAAGGACAAGGGCGACGCGACCTACGGCTTCTTGCTCGATAAGGATGTCGTCGGAGGCTGATCAGCCGCCAGCCGCTGGCGCGCCAGCTTGGCTGGGGCTAGCCCGGAGGTCTTCTGGGAATACGGCCGAACTCATGAAAGTATTGTTCCAGGCCGAAGAAGAAGACCAGATAATTCCTCAACTGCTCCAACTCCACCGCTTTGCCGGAACTCAAGAGATAGCCTCGGATATTTCTGGAAAACCCTTCTCCTCCAAAAACGAGAACGTGCTTTATTGGACGGGCATCGAAGTCTTCAATTGTGTGCACGAGCTTGTCTTCGGCTGAGCCCGGGGCTCGCTGATACTTGCACTCGATCCCTAGCGATCTTCCGCTCTCGTCATACACGACGAAATCAACAAGTCGCTGCCTGCCAAGGATGCTGACACCCATCTTGGCTTGACGTAGATATGCCAAGCCAAGCGTTCTAATGACCGCTTCAACCTCTCCTTCGAATCGCGCGCCGCTCGCTGCCGGTCTATCGTCAGGAGCGGCCATGCGGAGCTGAGCGCCCTCGTCGGTGTGGGGCATGGTTAGTGATCCTCCCAAGCCATCTGCAGAGTGTGATGGCGCGCCTTCTCGCCGTCTCCGGGGACAGGTCCAATTCCTGAAGCACCGTCGCGACCCGTTTCTCATCAAAGAGGAGCGGACTAAGGTTCAGCTGGCGCGGATCTGTTCTTAGGCGGCCCGCAATGAACTTGACTATGGGAGCGGCAAGCAATATGTCTCGTCGTAACGAATCTCTTTCCGACGCTCGAGCTGAGAGCCAGCGCGCACCCATTGGCGCGACCTCAAGCGTTTTCCCGCCTCTATGAACTGCCCCAACAGCTCGGATCAATCCAAGAGCCATCGCGGCGTCCGAATAATAGGGGCCCTGTCGCGGTACGTAAGTCAGCTCTTTAGCTACCTTTGCGCGAGTGTTCGCACCAGAACGAACGTGTTTGGGAACCGCGAATACAAGATCTAGATCATCCGCCTGAGGAACAGGAATGTCGGCCAAAGCATCGAGTTCTTCATACGTGAGCGCGGCTATTCCATTCGTGCGAGCCAGCAGCCGGCCGCGAACCGTTTTTGGGAACTGTTTGATCGCGGCTGTCGCTGCTGCTACGTATTCCGGTTGGGCTTCGATCAGAGCATATTGACGGCGGTAGCGGAGGGCCGACAGCCCCACAACGCCCGAACCGGCGAACGGGTCAAGGATTAAGTCGTTTGCGCGGCTCGTCAATCTGACGAGTTGATCCACCAGTTCCGATGGCTTTTGCGACGGGTGCTTGCGCTGCCGTGAAGAGACAACGGGTGCAGAGATAACATTGTCGAGCTCGTCCCACTTCCAGAAGTTGCGCATCTGCTTGTCGCCGGCTAGCTGCTTCGCCATCTCGTAGTTGAATGTCCAGCCTTTCGCGCGTTTGGGCGTCTCGTTCACCGCCCAGACGATTTGCTCGGTGCTCTCGGTCAGCGTGCGCGCGGTGATGTTCGGCTGGGCGTTCGGCTTGAACCACACGATGGAGTTCAAGATGCGCCGCTCGAGCACGTGGCCGAGCAAGAAGCCGAGCAGGTAGATGTTATGGAACGTGCCGAAGACCAGGATGTTGCCGTTCGGCTTGACGACGCGGCAGACCTCGCGCAGCCAATCGACGCTGAAGCGGAAGTACTCGTCTTCGGTGAACTGGTCCCACGCCTCCTGCATCGTCACGTGCGACGAGAACGCCCAGCCCAGCCCGCGCTTCGACTTGCGCCCGCGTCCGGACGCGATGCCGAACGGCGGATCGGCGATGCAGTGATCGATGCAGGCGTCCGGCCAGGAGCGCATGATCTCCAGGCAATCGCCCGTGTAGATGTGGTTCGCGATCGGCTCAGCCATGCGCCGCTTCCAGGTAATCCAGCGCCAGCTCCAGGCAGCGTTCGATCGGCTGCGTGGTATCGATGCGTAGGTACGCGCCCGTCGGCGCGATGGTCTGCGCTTCCGTGTCGACAACCTCCTCGCCGGGGTTGCTGCGCAGGCGCGGCCGGTCGCGCAGACGGCGCGCGAGCTCATCGCGATCGGCGCACACGCACTCGATGAAGTAGTAGGGCACCATGCGCGCCATTGCGATCGCGCTGCCCTTGGCCAGGATCGTGTTGTAGAACGAGGGGCTATCGAGCACGACGCTGCGGTCTTGTCCGAGCAGGTGGTCGGCGAGTGCGAAGAACGCTTCGTAGGCGAGCGGCCCGGCGAGCGACTCCTCGGCGCCGGCCTCGAGCGCCGCGGTCTTGAGCACATCCTTATCGATCACCACCGCACCCGTCGCATGGCCGATGAGCCGCGCGAGCGCGCTCTTGCCGGAGCCTGGCACGCCTGCCATCTGGAGAAGAAAGGAGCTCACCCGACCGGCTCATTTCCCAATACGTTACCTTCGGCGTCGGTGATGAGGCGTCCCTTGCTGGAGTCAAGCAGCACCAGGTGGTTGCCCCACGGGTCGCGAACGACGGCGCAACGCCCGATCTGAATGTCGAACGGGCCCGCGACGACCGTGCCGCCGGCTGCCGCAAAACGCTCCGCGGCGGCGTCGGCCGAGGCGACCTTGAAGTTCGGTTCGAACTGGGGCCGTTCGGTCTGCAGGACGAGCTCGGCTTCGCTATCGGGCAATCGCAGGCCGGCTGCGGCCGGAGTGCGCCAGATCAGCTCGTGCCCGAGTCGATCGCGATAGAACGCGAGGCCGGCCTCGAGATCTGAGACCGGTACTTGCACGCAGTCCACGCTATGAATGAGGGGCTCGGTCATCTAAAACACGTCCCGCAGCTCGAACTTCGGGCCGTCCTTGCAGACGAGGCGCATGCCCTTGCGCGTTTCGACGGCGCAGCCGTAGCAGATGCCGGTGCCGCAGCCCATCCGCTCTTCTAGCAACACCTGCACCGGCCGGCGCACGCTCGCGCCGCGCATCACGTCTGCCATCGTGCGGAACATGGCGTTCGGGCCGCAGGCGAAGGCCTGGTCGCACCACGACAGGTGCTCGGCGAACGCCTCCGTCGCGAGGCCCGTCCGGCCGGACGAACCATCCTCGGTCGTGATCACCACCTCGGCCTCGCGCGGCAGCAGCGCTGTCGGGAAGATCTGCTCGGCGTTGCGGCCGCCGAGCACGAACATCACGTCTTTGCCGTCCGCGACCGCGGCGTCGGCGAGCCAGACGAGCGGCGCCACGCCGATCCCCCCCGCGACGAGCAGGAGATGTTGCGCGCCGCTGCGAACGCTGTAGCCGTGGCCGAGGGGCCCCCAGCAGTAGACGAGATCGCCGGCTTTCCGTGACGCAAGCCACTCCGTCCCGCGCCCGACGACGTCGTACAGGATCGACCACTCGTCGCCGTCCACGCCGTGCCGCGCGCGGTGGATGCTCATCGCGCGCGGGAGCAGCGGATCGACGGGAAGATAGGCCGCGCACGGCGGCGCTTCGCCGGTGATGATCGGATCGACGCAGCGCAGCATGACGAACTGCCCCGGAGTTGCGCCGCGCGCGATCTCCGGCGCGCCGAACCAAGTGACGTAGACGTTGCCGTAGAGACGTTCGTTCTCGGTGACGCGCGCGAAGGCCGTCTTCATCTCGATTTCACGTACTCGCGCAACGGCTGGACGGTGAACTTCTGCGCGCCCGCAAGCAGCGCTTCGGCCGCGGCCCGCGCGGTATCGATGCTCGTGAAGCAGGGGATGCGGTGCTCGGCCGCCGCGCGGCGAATGTAGAACCCGTCGCGCAGCGTCCCGGTGAGGCGGCCCTCCGGAATGTTGATCACGCCCTGCACTGTGCCGTCGCGGATCACGTCCACGACGTTCGGGTGGCCTTCCGTGAGCCGTTTCGCTACCTGTTCGACGGGAAGGCCGAGCTTTTCAATCATGCGCGCCGTGCCTTCCGTGGCGTAAAAGCGATAGCCAGCGCCGCCGAGCGTTTGGATTACGGGCAGCGCCTCGGCCTTCACACGATCGGCAATGCTGAGCAGCATACCGCCGCCCGGCGGCAGCGCCAGCTCTGCCGATTGCAGCGCCTTCGCGAGCGCGGCCGGGAAGGTGTAGTCGACGCCCATTACCTCGCCTGTTGATTTCATCTCGGGTCCCAGGTAGGTGTCCACGCCGATCAGCTTCGACATCGAAAACGCAGGCGCCTTCACGGCGACGAGGCCGCCGGGTGGCGGCGCTGGCCAGAGTCCGCCTGGATAGCCTTGCTCGCGCAACGAGCGCCCGAGTATAACGTGCGTGGCCAGACGTACGAGTGGTACGCCCGTCACTTTCGAGATGAACGGCACCGTCCGGCTCGAACGAGGGTTGACCTCCAGCACGTAGACGGCGGGGCCGTCTTCTGTCGCGACGCTGACGTACTGGATGTTCATCAGCCCGCGCACGTCCAGCGCCAGCCCGATCCGCTCCGTGTACTCGACGACGGCGTTGATCTCTGCTTCGGTTAGGTTGATCGGCGGGTAGACGGCCATCGAGTCGCCGGAGTGTACACCCGCCCGCTCGATGTGCTCCATGATCCCCGGGATGAGCACCTGCTCGCCGTCACAGACCGCGTCGACCTCCAGCTCGCGCCCTTCGAGGTACTTGTCGATGAGGATCGGCTTGTTTGGGCCCGCCTCCGCCGCGATGCGCGCGAACTGCTCCAGCTCCGCCTCGTTCTGGACGATCTCCATCGCGCGGCCGCCGAGCACGTAGCTCGGCCGCACCAGGACCGGGTAGCCGATCACCTCCGCCGTGCGGACCGCCTCCGCGACGCTCGAGACGCCGGCGCCCGGCGGCTGCGGGATGCCGAGCCCACCGAGGAACGCCTCGAAGCGGCGACGGTCCTCCGCCATGTCGATCGACTCCGCGCTGGAGCCGAGGATAGGCAGCGCGGCGGTGTGGAGCGCCGCAGCAAGGTTGATCGCCGTCTGGCCGCCGAACTGCACGATAGATGCGGGAGCGGCGCCGTTCGCCATGTGCACGGGCTCGCCGGGCATCGCCGGCGGCGGGCCCGTCACGCCGGCTTCGTTGTCGAGGATGTCGCGCACGGACTCCTCGTCGAGCGGCTCGAAGTAGAGCCGGTCCGACGTGTCGAAATCGGTCGAGACGGTCTCCGGGTTGGAGTTCGCCATCAGCGCGCGATAGCCCGCCTCCTGCAGCGCCCAGGCGGCGTGCACGGAGCAGTAGTCGAACTCGATCCCCTGGCCGATGCGGATCGGCCCGCTGCCGATGACGAGCGCCTTCTCACCTTCGAGTGGCAGCGCCTCGTTTTCGTCCTCGTACGTGCTGTAGAAGTAGGGCGTTGCCGCGTCGAACTCCGCTGCGCACGTGTCGACCATCTTGTACACCGGCCGGATGCCCCACTCGAGGCGCCGCTGGCGCACGCGCTCGGGCAGCACATCAGCGAGCATGCCGATCTGCCCGTCCGAGAAACCCATGCGCTTCGCTTCGCGCATCAGATCGGGCGAGAGGTCTTCCCCCAGCAGCCGCCGCTCCATCGCGACGATGCCCGCGAGCTTCTCTGTAAACCACGGGTCGATGCCGGTCTTGCGCGAGAGATCCATCGGGTCGGCGTCGCGGCGCAGCGCGGCCATCAGCTTCCACAAGCGGTCGTCCGTCGCCGGGATCGGGCCGGAGCAGAAGTCCGTGTCCTTCCACGACGGGTCTTCCCACATCAGCGACCGCTCGCCGATCTCGAGCGAGCGCACGGCCTTCTGGATCGCCGCCTCGAACGACCGGTCGATCGCCATCACCTCGCCCGTGGCCTTCATCTGCGTGCCGAGCTGGCGGTCGCCCAGCGGGAACTTATCGAACGGCCAGCGCGGGATCTTGACGACGACGTAGTCGAGCGCGGGCTCGAACGCGGCCGAGGTCTTCTGCGTCACCGCGTTCGGGATCTCATCGAGCCCCTTGCCGACGGCGATCTTCGCGGCGACGCGCGCGATCGGGTAGCCTGTCGCCTTCGACGCGAGCGCGGAGCTGCGCGACACGCGCGGGTTCACCTCGATCACGTAGTAGGGCGGGTCGCCTTCGCCTTGCGGCGTCGCCCACGGCGCGATCTCCGGCCGCGGCGCCAGCGCGAGTTGCACGTTGCACCCGCCCTCGATGCCGAGCGCGCGGATGATTCGCAGGCTCGCCGAGCGCAACATCTGGTACTCCTTGTCCGACAGCGTCTGGCTGGGCGCGACGACGATGCTGTCGCCGGTATGCACGCCCATCGGATCGAAGTTCTCCATGTTGCAGACGGTGATGCACGTGTCGTTCGCGTCGCGCATCACCTCGTACTCGATCTCCTTCCAGCCGAGCAGTGAGCGTTCGACCAGCACCTGGCCGATCGGGCTCGCGGCCAAACCGCCCGCCGCGATGCGCTCGAGGTCCTCCATCGTCATCGCGATGCCGCCGCCGGTCCCGCCAAGCGTGTACGCCGGCCGCACCACGAGTGGCAGGCCGAGCCGCTCGACGACGCCGCGCGCTTCGTCGAGCGACGTGACGATCTCGCTCTCGGGATACGGCTCGCCGATCGATTCGAGGAGCTGGCGGAACAGCTGGCGGTCTTCGGCCTTCCGGATCGTCTCGAGCGGCGTGCCGAGCAGCCGCACGTTGTACTTCTCAAGCACGCCGGCGTCCGCGAGCGCGACAGCGAGGTTGAGGCCGGTCTGCCCGCCGAGCGTCGGCAGCAGACCGTCGGGCCGCTCGCGCTCGATCACGCGTTCGAGGACCTCGACCGTGAGCGGCTCGATGTAGACGACATCGGCGACGCCTTCGTCGGTCATGATCGTCGCCGGATTGGAGTTGACGAGGACCGAGGTGATGCCTTCCTCGCGCATCGCCCGGCAGGCCTGCGTGCCGGCGTAATCGAACTCGGCGCCCTGGCCGATGATGATCGGCCCGGAGCCGATGATTAGAACTTTGGAAGGCTTAGCCATGAAGAGATTCTGCGAATGCTGACGAACCAGGCTGTCGTAAGCCGATATTCTGGAAGAGGGACATACGCCAGAGAAACGGCGGTAGAATACTACGAGAGGTCACGTGCCACATGCGAGCAACTGCGACGGACGCTGAGCTAGACAGGGTAGTGGCGGCATTCGTCGACCGGATCGCCAAGACAATCCGCGTTGAATCCGTGCTGTTATTCGGCTCGTATGCAACTGGCAAGTCCGGCCCATGGAGTGACCTGGATATCGCGGTTATCTCTCCGGACTTCGAAGATGTTCCCATGTACAGACGGCAGGAGATGCTTGCCCACGCCGCCGTCGGTACGGACCCTCGCATCGCGCCCATCGGATACTCGCCGAGCGATCTGCGCGAGGGGGTCGGCCCTGTGCTGGTCCGAGAGATTCTGCGCTCCGGTAAAGTCATCTACAGCGCTCCCACTGTCTAGTCATCACTGTCTTCTCGCCGCGCGCTCCCGCCGGTGGTCAAGCGTCTGCAGCCCTGGGTGGCCGAGACCCAGGAACCAGCCCGGCAGCAGAAAGCCCACAAGGAACGTCGTGACGAACGGGAAGATCAGCTCGACCGCGAGCGGCCAGTCGGTCACGAAGACGACCAGCGCCATGAAGCCCAGCCCGATCCCGCCGATGATCGCGCCCATGAGGTAGCCCTGCCACTCCGTGATCCAGTCGGACGCTAAGGGCCAGAAGACGTAGGCAATAACGAGAAACAGGAGGCCCGCGAACGCCGCTGCCACCCACGATCCGATCCATACCCAAAGCGCGCGATCGAAGTTGCCCACGAACAGGATGCCGAGGCCGCCCAGCACGCCGACGACGATCAGCACCGGCACCGCTTCGAGCGACATCGCGGCGATGCACAGCAGCCCGAACGCGCTGCGGCCGATAGGATCGATGCGCCGGATCACTGGCGCTCTTCGTAGATCGGCAGCTCGAAGATCGTCTCCGGGTTGTACATAGGCACCAGCGCGCCGATGCCCGACAGAAAGCTGAGCGCGACCTGGTTCTGTTGGGGCAATCTGCCGCGAATCCTTCGATAGCCTTTGTCGCGCGCAAAGCCGAGCGCATACTCCGCGAGCGCCGTGCCGAGCCCTTGCCGGCGGTACTCGGGTCGCAGCCAGACGCCGAGGACGCCGGTATCGGGCTGGTGCGTGTCGAAGTCGAGCGCGCTGAAGCCGATGAGCTTGCCATCGATCTCGCAGAGGAAGACGCCGCCTTCGCCGCCGAGCCGCGTCAGCCACGTGCGCACGTCGTTCGCGGACATCGGCCCGTCGAAGCCAACAGGGTTAGGTTCTCTGACAACGACGCCTATGATCTCCGCGATCGCGTCGGCGTCGTGGATCGTCGCTTGGCGGTAGGTGGGTTCTGTCATCACACTGCGACCTTCAGTACTTCGACGGGCAGCGTTTCTTCAGGCACCGGCTCGCCGTCCGCCCGCAGACTTTCGATGTAGGCCGCGATCGCTTCCTTCGCGCGATCGATCGCTTCTTGTCGCGTGCGGCCTTGCGTGATGCAGCCTGGCAAGGCCGGGACAAGGACCGTAAAGCCCTCGCCGTCGTCAGCTGGCTCGAGAACGATGGTGTATTCCATGGGTCACCTTCCTAGAGGCGCTCGCGAAACTCGTCAACACTCATGCCGGCCTGACCAAGAATGCTCAGCAGTGTCTTCGGGAAGATGATCTCGCCGGAGTGAACTGCGACCGTCACTCTGGCGTTCGGCTTGTCTGGATGTTTCAGCACGAGATGCGAACCTCGCTGATGATGTCGATACCAGCCTGATCGTTCGAGCACTCGGATCACCTGGCGGCCCGTTACTCGCGGCAGCCGAGGCATCGTCTATCGTGACTCCTCCACCAGCTCCAGGAAGCGGTCGAACAGGTAGCGGTTGTCGTGCGGCCCGGGCGACGCCTCCGAATGGTACTGGATCGTGAACGCCGGTAGCTCGCGGTGACGCATGCCTTCGCACGTGCCGTCATTCAGGTGAACGTGGCTCACCTCCACGCTCGACGGCAGGCCGTCTGGATCGACGGCGTAGCCGTGGTTCTGCGCCGTGATCGACACGCGGCCGGTCGCGGTCTCGCGCACGGGATGGTTCGCGCCGCGATGGCCGAACTTCAGCTTGAACGTCTGCGCGCCCCAGACGCGCGCGAGCACCTGGTGGCCGAGGCAGATGCCGAAGATCGGCACGCGCCCGACGAGGCCCGTCGCGGTCTCGGCGGCGTAGTCGAGCAGCGCCGGGTCGCCGGGGCCGGGCGACATCAGGACGCCGTCCGGCTTGAGCGCCAGGATGTCATCGGCGGACGTCTGGCAGGGCACGGCCGTCACGCGACAGCCCAACCCCGACAGGATGCGCATGATGTTGTGCTTCACGCCCAGGTCGAGCACGACGATGTGGTGCTTCGGCCTGTCGGGCGCGGGCCAGTCGAACGGCTGCGCTGCACTCACTTCCTTCACGAAGTCTGTGCCGTCGTAGCGCGGCAGGTCGCGCAGGCGGGCGAGCGCGCGGTTGGGCTCGCTGGTTGTGATCGCGCCCATCATCACGCCGGCCGAGCGCAGCCGGCGCGTCAGCGCGCGCGTATCGATCCCCGCGATGCCCGCGATGTTGTTCGACGCGAGGTAGTCGTGCAGCGTGCCGCGGCTGCGCCAGTGCGACGGCAGCTCGCACGCCTCGCGCACGACGAAGCCGCGCACCTGCACCCGGCGCGACTCGATGTCGAAGTCGTTCACGCCGTAGTTGCCCTGCAGCGGGTAGGTCATCACGAGGATCTGTCCCGCGAACGACGGGTCGGTCAGCGCTTCCTGGTAGCCGGTCATCGCTGTGGTGAAGACCACCTCGCCGTGCGCCTCGGCCGCCGCGCCGAACGCCCGCCCGGCAAACACGGAGCCGTCTTCCAGCACGACGTGCGCTTTGGTCATGCAACAGCTCTCGATCTGCCAACTTCCGCCTTCGGCAGGTGGCTCTTACCCATGCCTTCTTCGATCGCTCGCATGGCCCCTTTTCGCATTTGGTACTGATCGTCTTGTGATGGTGGCATCCTATCGCTACGGACGTATGCACCCACCAACTCAATCACGTCCAGAGTGCGTTCGCGCGCCAAATCGTCAAGGTACAAACAGTTGGAGTCCCACCACTCACGGGCTTCCTGATAAGTAGTTGTCAGATAGATAAGAAATCCGTCTGGTAATGCGCCGTCCGGTTTGCACAGTTCACGCGCCCTTTCGATCGGGTCCCATAGTCGCGCCATCCACATGAATGCCGTTTGGTAAACAGAGAGTTCCTTTTCATAGAGCATGCCGCGATACCGATCATTGCGCTCCTCACGGGC
Source organism: Dehalococcoidia bacterium (assembly GCA_041497735.1). Taxonomy (GTDB): domain Bacteria; phylum Chloroflexota; class Dehalococcoidia; order DSTF01; family RBG-16-68-14; genus JBBDXS01. The sequence continues at coordinate 11,234 of JBGQHA010000040.1, forward strand.
ATTCCAGAAATTGAACGCCTGCCCTGCAAGGGCTGTCAGAAACGTGAGACCTCCGCCAATTAGGGCACCTTGAGCAACGTCATTCATGCGCCCACCTTCTCTTCCGCCCACACGACGCGGCCTTCGTAGATCGT
>JBGQHA010000041.1:0-11294 GCA_041497735.1 Dehalococcoidia bacterium
AGTCGCGCCAGATCTCGGTCACGATCGTCTCTCCGGGATAGACGACACCGGCGAACCGCACCTCGAACGACTTGAAGCGTGCCGGATCGCCGCCGCAGCACGAATGCAGGACCGCGCGGCCGACGTGCCCGAACGTGCACAAGCCGTGCAGGATCGGTGTGTTGAAGCCGGCCATCTTCGCGAACTCGGGATCGATGTGGAGCGGGTTGCGGTCGCCGGAGAGGCGGTAGATCGCCGCCTGCTGGGGCAGCGTCTTGTACTCGACGACGTGATCGGGGCGCTTCTCGGGCGGCACGTTCTTGCTCGACGCGCTGGGCCCGCGCTCGCCGCCGAAGCCGCCGGCGCCGCGCACGAAGATGCTCGACCGGTTCACGAAGAGGAGCGTGCCGCCCTCGTCCTTCGTCTCGGAGTCGACGACGATCACGGCGCCGGAGCCCTTGTCGTAGACCGCGCTGATCTTGCCACCGGTCGTGAGCTTGCCTTTGGTGGGGATGGGCGCGCGCAGGTCGATGCGCTGCTCGCCGTGGAGCACCATCACCGGGTTGATCTCCACGACCTGGCCGATGCCCATCATGACGGGAAACGCGGGGACCACGGCGAAGGTCGGCAGCACCTTCAGGTTCTTCTCATAGATGAAGGGCAGCTCGTCGGTCGTGCAGCCGACGCCGAGGGCGTAGAGCATGAGATCGCGCTCGTTGTACTCGAAGGTCTGCGCCGGCAGCTCCTTCCCGACGACGGCGGACGGATCAATGGCCATGTCATCCTCCTCTCGCTTGGCACGCGGATTGTAGCAGGCAGGGCCGCGGCGGATCGAGCCGCTGGCTGGCGTCCGCGCCGAGGCCGGTGCTATGCTGGGCACCAACGTCGCGCCCCGCTGACCCGTACGGAGACCTGACATGTCTAGACGAGCATTCCTTCTATTGCTAGCTGCGTGTTCGCTAGGCGCGTTCGTGCTCGGCACGCTGCCCTACAAGCCGCCGGCGCCCGCGTTCGCCGCGGGGACGGGCTGCTCGCCCGCCCGGCCGCACGCCTCCGGCACGTCGAGCGGCTCCATCGTCACACCCAGCGGCGGTACGCGCTCGTACCTGTTGCACGTGCCGCCTTCGTACGACGGCTACGACCCCATGCCGCTGATCTTCAATTTCCACGGGCTGGGCTCGAATGACGCGCAGGAGGAGGCGTACACGCAGTTCTCGGCGCTGGCCGATCAGCCGGATGGCGGCTTTATCGTCGTCTATCCACAGGGCATCACGACGGCGCTGATCTCGACCACGCACTTCAACGCCTGGCAGCTCGGCTCTCCTGAGCCGGACGACGTCGCGTTTACGTCGCAGATCCTGGATACGATCGAGGCGCAGCTCTGCGTCGACGCGAACCGGGTCTACTCGACCGGCATGTCGAACGGCGCGATCATGTCGATTCGCGTCGCCTGCAGCCTATCGGCTCGGTTCGCGGCCGTGGCGCCGGTGGCCGGCGCCTACTACCCGGCGGACTTCACGGAGCTTGACGGATTCGAAACGTGTCCGGATACCAGGCCGATGCCGATCATCGCGTTCCACGGCACGGCCGACAACACTGTGCCCTTCAACGGCGGAGTAGGTGGCGCCGGCGGCATCACCGTGCACTTCCGCCTCCCGCTCGATAACGACACGCCGGACGAGGACGTGATGCAGGACTGGGCGCTGCACAACAACTGCACCAGCGGCAGGCAAGAATCGCAGATCGATACTGAAATTCGGCTGGTGCAGTACACCGGCTGCGATAACAATGCGAACCTGGAGCTGTACATCGTAGACGGCGGTGGCCACGCCTGGCCCGGCTCGCCGTTCGGTACCACGACACAGCAGATCAGCGCGACGGACCTGGCCTGGCAGTTCTTCAAGAACTACTCGCTGGATGGCTCTCCGTACCCCACGGCGGACGCGGACGGCGACGGTATCCCCGACATGCAGGACCCGGACAACGACAACGACGGGTGCACGGACGCCGCCGAAGCACAGACCGCCATTGGCAGCCAAAGGAGCGGTGGTCTGCGCGACCCTGGCAATCCGTGGGACTACTTCAACCCGACAGGCGACAAAAAGAACCGCGTTGATGACATTCTCGCCGTCATCCAGCACTTTGGCCTGAGCCAGGGCCAGCCGGGCTACGAAGCGCGCTTCGATCGCACGTTCTTGGGGCCGGACCCGTGGGACCTAGGGCCACCTGATGGGGCGGTTACCGTCGCAGATATCCTGGCGGAGGTCTACCAATTCGGGCACGACTGCGTTTAGCCGGCTAGCGGTCGAGGGAACCGGGACTACCATCGCCGCAGGAAGCGTCGGCGAACGATGGCCCCGCGCAGGGGCGCGCTGCGCCTTCGGCGGCGCACAACGACGCCGGTTGCGAGCAGAGCCACGAAGAGAATGAGAACGATCGGCAGGATCACGACTTAACTATCGGCCTGTCTTCGGGCGATCGCTACTGCCAGCCCTTGCGGGCGCCCGCGACCATCTCTAGAGGGCCTACCGGCCAGTTGAAGCCGATGCGCATCGCCTTGTTGATGTCGTCCTCCGTGGCGAGGCCTTCCTGCAGGATCTTGCGCGCTTCCGCCACCGCCGCGAAGTAGACCCGGTTCGCGATGAACCCGTAGGCGCCCGGCGCGTCCTTGACGCGCACCGTCTCCTTGCCCATCCGGCCCGCCAACTCTTCGATGAGCGCAACCGTCTCTTCGCTCGTCTCCGGCGCGGAGATGATCTCGACGAGCTTCATGACGAACGCCGGGCTGAACCAGTGCATGCCGATGAACTTGTCTTTGCGGCCCACGGCTTTGTTGAGGTCCGAGATGGCGAAGCCGGAGGTATTGCTCGCGAAGACGGCGGCCGGCTGGACCAGCTTGTCGAGCTCCGCGAAGACGTTCTTCTTGATGTCGAGGTTCTCCGGCACGGCCTCGATGATCAAGTCCGCGTCACGCAGGTCCTCCATGTTCGTGGTAAAGGAGAGTTTCGCGAGGGCCGCGTCGAACTGCTCCTGCGTCAGCTTCCCCCGCTCGACGGCGCCGCGCAGCCCGAAGCGCCCTTCGATGACGGTGGTCTTCGTTTTCTCGACCAGCTCGTCACTCATGTCGCGACAGATCGTGCGAAAGCCCGCCGCCGCGCAGCTCTGAGCGATGCCGCCGCCCATCACACCGCCGCCCATCACACCGATTAGCTTGACGTCCTCGATCTTCATGCGAGCCTCCTAGACCAACGTATGCGCAACTGCGAGGCAACAACCTTCGTGAGCAGGCCTAAAGGCCTGCAGCTACTGAAGCCTGGCCTTCATGCTGTCGTAGGCAGCGGGATCGTAACAGGAACAATGAACGGGGAACAAGGAATGAACTTGCGCCAAGAAGAGGCGAGCCCGCGATTAGCGACTACTCGCCGGCTCAGCGAGCCATTCCTGCCGGCGCTGCTGGTGCTGGAGGTCGCGCTCCTTGAACTCAGGCAGCAGCTCGCTCGCGAACAAGCGCAGCGAGCTCATAATGTCCTGGTGGCGTGTCGCGCCGGCCTGCGCAACGAAGATGATCTGATCGACCCCCGCTTCCTCGTACGCGAGGAGCCGTTCGCGGATCGTCTTCGGCGAGCCGATGCAACCGCCGGGCTCGCTTGGCGCGGCAACGTTCGTCACCGATTGGAACGCGTGCATCAGGTCGGTATTGCCGGGGTCGTGCGCGCCGCCGGCATAGTAGTGCGCCAGCGCGTAGCCGAAAAAGCGCATGCCCGGCACGCCCTTCGCGATCGCTTCCTCGTCGCGCGGGCAGCACATGAAGCCGGAGACGATGGCGAACTGCGCGTTCACCGCGTCGCCGATGGGTGCGCACTCTTCGCGAATCAGGCGGTAGTACTCCTTGCGCCGGCGTCCCGTCTCCTCGGACCCTGTGAAATCGAAGCCGAGCGCGCCCAAGCCCTTGCGCGCCGCTGTGAACACGGTGCCGGGGTTGGAGCAGGCGACCCAAAGCGGAGGATGCGGCTTCTGGCGCGGCTTGGGGATGACGTTGCGCTTCGGGAAGTCGACGTACTCGCCGTGGAACTCCCACGGCTCGTCGCGGAACATGCCGACGATGCAGCGGAGTGACTCCTCCCACATCGCTTTCTTGTCTTCTCGGCCGATGCCGAAGCCGCCCAGCTCCATCTCCGACGACGACTCGCCCGTGCCGAAATCGATGCGGCCGTTCGACACGAGATCGAGCGTGGCGATGCGTTCGGCGATGCGCGCCGGGTGGTTGTAGCGTGGCGGCAGCAGCACGATGCCGTGCCCGAGCCGGATGCGCTCCGTGCGCTGGCTGGCCGCGGCCAGGAACACCTCCGGCGCGGAGGAGTGCGAGTACTCCTCGAGGAAGTGATGCTCAACATCCCAGACGTAGTCGTAGCCGAGCTCGTCGGCGAGCTGCACCTGCTCGAGCGACTGCTGGAAGATGTCGTACTCGCTCGTCTCACTCCAGGGCTTGGGGAGCTGCATCTCGTAGAAGATGCCGAATTTCATATCGCTGCTCCGGCGCTAAACCTCACGTACACGTAAAGGTACGCTCTCGGCTGGAGCCTGTCAAGGCGCCTTAACGCCACCGGCGCCTCCCGAAGGAGGCGCCGATAGCTTGGGGGGAGGCCGGACGTCCGCCTGAGGCGGACGAGGGCATCATGGGGAGTGCGCCGGCGCGCCGCGCGTTCCGGCGGCTGGCGTCGTGGCGAGCTGGCAGCTCGTAGTGCCGACACCGGCAACCGCCTCGAGTTGGCGCACGACGGTCTCGCAGAAGCCTGCAACGCTCGTGCGTAGCGTCGCGCGGCCTATCGGCGGGAAGGTCTCCTGAAGTAGATACGAAGTGTCCGGGTCGTAGGATTGGAGTAGCGAGCTCGTTGTGTCGATGTCTCGCTGCGTCGAGGACTCGGTGAAGTCAACGCTCACCTCATAGGCGACGGCGTCCGTGCCAGTGCCGCCGTCGCAGGTGAAGGCCACCGCGCCGGCGGCGGTCGCCAGCGCCAAGGCGGAAGCTAGCGGCCCGAAGCCCCGTTTCGATCGCAGCCGTGCGAAGGTACTCATCCCACTCAGCCAGACGCCGCCAGCACCCTGATTGTTCCACGAATGCCCGCCTGAGGTGTTTCGGAAGTGTGACGAGCGAACGCCCCGGCGACGCCCTGGGCCAGGGCAGGGCAAGGGAACTCCCGCTCCTTTGGGCCTTTGTCGGGCCGAGGGATACTCTAGTAGACTTCCACCATGACGACGACCGCCGCCTCCGTCGACCTTCAGACGCTGGGCCGCACCGCGAAGCAGGCCGCGCGCCGCCTCGCCACGCTCGGCACGGATGTGAAGAACAGGGCCCTCCTGGCCATCGCCGATGCGCTGGTTGCCAAGCAGGACGAGATCCTGCGCGCGAACCAGCACGATATGCAGGCCTCCAAGGACGCCGGCGTTACCGGCTACATCCTCGATAGGCTGCTGCTCACGCCGGACCGCATCGCGCAGTACGCCGCGGACGTGCGGAACGTGGCCGCGCTGCCGGACCCGATCGGCCAGGGCTTCGAGCAGAGGCGGCTGGCGAACGGACTCGTCGCGGGGAAGGTGCGCGTGCCGCTCGGCGTCATCTTGTGCATCTACGAGGCGCGGCCGAACGTGACGATCGACACCGCAACGCTCTGCTTGAAGGCCGGCAACGCAACGGTGCTGCGCGGCGGCAAGGAGGCGTTCCACTCCAACAGCACCATCGCGCGCATCATCGGCCGCGCGGCGAGCGAGGCCGGCGTTCCGGACGGGGCGATCCAGTTCGTCGAGTCGACCGACCGCGCGCTTGTGCCGGAGCTGCTGTCGCTGCGCCAGTACATCGATCTCGTCGTGCCGCGCGGCGGCGGGCTCATCGATGTCGTGCTCGAGCATGCGAAGATGCCGGTGCTGATCGGCGGCGTGGGCGTGTGCCACACGTACGTCGATGCCTCCGCCGACCTCTCGAAGGCAGTCGATGTCGTCGACAACGCGAAGACGCGCCGTCCCAGTATCTGCAACGCGCTCGATACGCTGCTCGTGCATCGGGACGTGGCGGTGCAGTACCTGCCGCTCATCGGCAAGCGCTGGGCCGAGAAGGGCGTCGAGATGCGCTGCGATCAGCTCACGCTGGATATCCTGTCGCGCGCTCAGATCGCGAACTTGATCGTGAACGCTGCCGAGCCGGACGATTTCGGCAAGGAGCACCTCGCGCTCGTCGCGACGGTGAAGGTCGTCGATTCCCTGGACGAGGCGCTCGATCTCATCTACCAGTACGGCACGGGTCACTCGGACGCGATCATTACCGAGAACTACTCGAACGCGCGGCGCTTCGTGCAGGAGGTGGACACGGCCGTTGTCTACGTGAACGCCTCGACGCAGTTCACTGACGGCGCCCAGTTCGGCCTCGGCGCGGAGATCATCGACTCGACGCAGAAGATGCACGCGCGCGGGCCAGTTGGCCTGCAGGAGATCACCACGTACAAGTGGGTGGTCTTCGGCGACGGCCAGACGCGACCGGCCTAGTCCTTGGTCGCTAGTCGCTGGTTGCTGGTACGTTTCAACTAATATCACCGGAGCAATGACAACTGTCGCCGAGCTCCTCAATCGCACGCGCGAGAGCTACGACGAATTCAAGCAAGCCATCGCTGCTGTTCCCCAGGAGACGGTCACGAAGCCCGACACGATCGGCACGTGGAGCGTGCGCGATGTTATCGCGCATGTGGGCGCGGACGAGCTGTGGATGGCGGGCCAGATTGAGGCGCTGCACTTTGGCACGCTCCCAACGGTGGCGTCGTGCTACGGCATCGATACGCCGCCGCCGGCCGGCATGGACTGGAATAGCCAGGACGCTCGCAACGCCTGGCAGCGCGACCGCCTGCGCGATCTGTCGCTGGAGGACGTGCGCGCGATGGCGGCGGAGGCGCACGCGCGTCTCCTCGCGGCGATCACGTTGCTGCAGGACTCGCAGCTCGGGGAGCCGCTCGCGATCGGCGAGCTGGGGACGGTAGGGCACATACGAAAGCCGCACGATGGCGAGACGGCCTGGCCGCTGTGGGAGTGGCTGCGCGGCGTCACGTACCACCACTATGCCGATCACGTGGAGGCGCTGCGCGCGCTCGCGGGCCGGCCTGCCAGCGGCTAGCTACTGGGGCTCGCCGAGCGCTCCCCGCCGCAGCTCTTCACCCAGCCGGTCACATGTCCGTCCCCGTCCGTCGGGTACGCGTACCCCAATCGCTCACCCGTTTCGATCGCGAGCCAGCGGAACAGGTCCATCGTCGCGAGCAGCGCCCGCCACAGATCGTCTTCGTCATAGCGGGCGAATATTCCGGGGAGAGCGCCCAGGGCGCGTGGGTCGCCCCACTCCTCCAAGAAGCGGCCGTTCTGCCACGTGTCGACCTCGGAGCCGCGCAGCGCCAGCGTGTGCCACTCCATCATGCGCAGTAGCAGTTCTTTCATGCGACCATCGAGCGCGCCGCACTTCGCGCCAGAGCTCGCCGCGCCGCAGGTGCTTCGCAGTCCAGACGGCTTCGAACCAGAACTGCTTGACGGCATTCGCGTACTGCGTCTCCGAGGGAGCGCTCGGCTTGGCACTCACGTCGGGCAGGAGTGAGAAGAAGCGCTCCGCGAGACCGTCCTTGTCGAGCAGCACGCGCACGCCGCGGCCGACGTACTCCGCGGCGGAGGCCAGCTCTCGCTCGATAGGATTGCGGAGCGCCCCCGGCACAGGCATTCGCCGGAGCGCCGGCAGGTAACGAACGGCGAGCTTGACGCTGCTGTGCGGGATCGGCGCGAGCCCCGCGTCGAGGCCGCCCTTGAACAGCACATGCCGCGAGACGCCGACCGGATCGGGATACACCAGCCAGACGTCATCGATCTCGCCGAGCCACGCATCAGAGGTGAGATAACGTTTCGGGTCCATCGTCGTGAAGCCGATGTCGAGGTCCGACCACTCGTCCGCCGGATGATCGGCCCGCGCCCACGACCCGACGATCAGGACGATGCGGATGTCGTCCTTGGCACGCGCCCAATCGACGACGCGGTCTTCCAAACCCTTCATTGCCGCCAGCGTGTCGTTCATCACGGCTCCTTTCGACTGCCTTGCCCAGACGCCGCCCAATGATACACTGTGAACGCAACATGAAATGCCCACGAGACGGCAGCGAGCTTGGCACCGAACGCGACAAGAGCATCGACGTTGATCGTTGCCCGCAGTGCAAAGGCCTCTGGCTCGACAAAGAAGAGCTCGACGAGATGGAGGCGACGGTCGCGCCTGACGAGGATACGCGTCGCGCGACGATCGAGTACTCGAAGCGGACGAGCGACCTGCATTGCCCCGTTTGCGACAAGCCGATGCTCGCCTTCAACTACCGCGCCTACAGCCTTGAGCTGGACGCTTGCGATGAGCACGGCTTCTGGCTCGACGCCCGTGAGGAACAGCGCATGTTGGAGATCATGAAGGAGCGCGTGCACGACCTGCAGCGCGCCGCCTCCGCCGAAGAAGCCTGGGGGCAGTTCGTCCACAGCCTTGGCCGGCGCTCAGTGTGGGACAAGATCGGCGATCTGTTTCGAGGCCAGCGTCGCTAGCCCGCTCACGATGCGCGCCTAGCACAAGAAGGAGCCACCCATGCCCCGCTATGACTTCGAGCGCGAGAGCCGCTCGCCGTACTCCGAGGCCTTCATCATCACGGCAGACGCCAACGAGATCGGCCGGGTCGACATCCACTACGGCATCGATGTCGTGAACGCCACGCTCTGTGTGCCGGAGGACTCATCGGAGGATGATGTTCAGGACATCATCGGCGAGATCGATGAGCGGATCGTCCTGCCGGCTGAGCCCTATCGCGAGGACTTCATCGTCACGGTTTGGATAGGGCGTCAGGCAGGCGTCTATTCGGAAGAGTTCGACGAAGACGACCTCGACGAGGAAGTCGAAGGCAACGGCCACCGCGACTCAGAGCGCTAGCCGTCGGGCTGCGCGAAGCCGTAGCCCCGATAGGGCAACGTGCGCAGGAGCTGCGCGTCCTCGCCGGCGTCGCGCAGCTTCCGCCGTATGTTGCTGACGTGCGCCCGCACGATCTCCGGGCCGCCGACGTCCGCAGAATAACCCCACACGTGCTGCAAGATCTCCTGGGTCGACGCGAAGTCGCCGGAGCGTTGCATGAGGCAGCGCAGCAGCCGGAACTCCGTCGGCGTCAGGCGGATCGGACTGCCGTTGGCGAACGAGAGCTCGTGCGTCAGACCATCGAGCATCGCAGAGCCGGCGCGCGTCAGCCGATCGTCGTCGCGCCGTGCTGCAGGCGCGAGCAGTCGCGCCATCTCGCGCTCCAGCTCCTCGCGGACGATGGGCTTGCAGACGGTCGCGCTGCACTCCCGCCGAACGAACGCGGGAATGTTCGACGGCGCGGCAGAAGGAACGAAGAAGAGCACCGGCGGTCCGCCGTCGTCACTCGAGGCGCTGACCACGCGCAGCAAGCGTTCCGCGTCCGCGGCTGCCAGCAGACTATCGAGACACAGGAGGTCCACGCTCCCGCGCGCGAGGTACCGCCGCGCATCCGGCACGGTGGTTGCAGCGAGCGCGCGGTGGCCGAGCGCGTGCGCATGCTGCTGAGCGATCGCGAGGAGCGCTTGATCGGGGCTGACAATAAGTAACTGTGCCATACGCGCGCAGACGAACGTTGTCCAGAGGGCACGAGCGCTACCCTGCGGGAGGGAACGCCACCGCGACTATTATGCCACGGCCTGTCAAGTGCTACGGAGGCGGTAGGGTGGGGATGAGGCCGGCTTCGTACTGCAGGATCAGCGCCGAATCGATGGAGTTGACATTGTGATCGCCGTTAACGTCGGCTTGGGCTGCGCAAGCCAGGGAGGAGATGAGCCCGGCGCCAAACTGCAGGACGACGGCGCTATCGATGCTGTTCGTCGCGCGATCGCAGTTCGCATCGCCCACGGGGAAGTCGGCGGCGCCCGTCACCGCGACAGGAACGAGGCAGGCGGTGCCGCACTCTCCGTTGTCACCCACCTGGCCCTCGAAGTTGTCGCCCCAGCAGTAGATCGCCGATGCCGTACGGGCGCAGGTGTGACGCGCGCCGGCCGTGATCGTTGTGACGCCGGCGGGCAGGCCGGAGACATCGACAGGCGTTCCGCAGAGCACGCCGCAGACCTGGTTGTCGCCGACCTGGCCGAACTGGTTGTTGCCCCAGCACTTCATCGAGCCGGATAGGAGCGCGCACGTCGAGAAGTAGCCGACGGTGATCTCGCTTACGCCGCTCGAAAGGCCGGTCACGTCGACGGGCGACGTACACGGCGTCGGGCAGGCGCGGTTTTCGCCGAGCTGCCCATACTCGTTGTTGCCCCAGCACTTCACCGCGCCCGTATCGAGCAGCGCGCAGGTGTGTCCGCCTTCGCTGGCGGCGATCGCCATGACGCCGCTCGAGAGGCCGGTCACGTCGACGGGCTGGATGCGCTGCATCGTCGAACCGTCGCCGAGCTGGCCGTAGACGTTGTCGCCCCAGCACTTGACGCCGCCCCCGGTCGTGAGCGCGCAGTTGAAGTACTGGCCGGCCGCCACCGCGACGACGCCGCTGGTGAGTCCGAAGACGTCGATGGGCGACGTGTGGTCCGTCGTCGAGCCGTTGCCGAGCTGGCCGAACGTGTTGTCGCCCCAGCACTTGACGCCACCCGACACGACGGCGCATGAGTGGCTGTAGCCAGTGCCGATGTCCGTGACGCTCCCAAGGCCGGGAACCGCGGCCGGCGTTGTGTGGTCGGCGGTCGTGCCGTCGCCGAGCTGCCCGTACGCGTTCGAGCCCCAGCAGTACAGCGCCCCGGCCGTCGTGATCGCGCAGGTGTGGAAGAGACCGCCGGCGATGGCGGAGACGCCCGAGATGCCGGAAACGGAGACGGGCACTGCGCGCGGCTGCGTGGTGCCGTCGCCGAGCTTGCCACTGCCGTTGTCGCCCCAGCATTTGGCCCCGCCGCCGGCCGTCACGGCGCAGGTGTGATCCGCGTCGGCCGTGATGTTGGCGGCGGCGGGCCCGGGCGCGGCCAGCGTCGATCGCGCCGAGACGAAGGCGGCGGCCAGCGCAAGCGCGACGAGGAGCGTGGGAGCGAGATACCTCACCTGACCAGTATACAAGCCGCCGCCGATTCGCTTGACAGCTTCCCGTACGGGCAATGACCTGCAGTTCGTCTTCGGCCGGCTGGGCAGCACGTGCGCCAGCCCCTGGCCGCTCCAGCTGCCCGTGAACCCGAAGGCGTAGCCACGCCTTCCAGTCCGGTCTTTTCTTCTCGGCGCATGCGAA
>JBGQHA010000042.1:0-11182 GCA_041497735.1 Dehalococcoidia bacterium
GCGCGGCCAGGTGCTCGCGCTACCCGGCACGCTGACGCCATCGGTGTGCGTCGATGTGCGGCTGCGCGCCTTGGCCTCGCTCCGCAAGCCGCTGCGACACGATAGCGAGCTGACGCTGCACACGGGCGCCGCGGAGGTGCCCGCACGATTGCTGCTGCTCGACAAGCGTGAGCTGCCGCCGGGCGAAGTGGGCTGGGCGCAGCTCCGGCTAGCCGATCCTGTCGCAGTCGTCACGGGCGACCGCTTCGTCCTGCGCACGCCGAACGACACCGTCGGCGGCGGTGAGGTCATCGATGCGCATGCGCGGCGGCACAAGCGCTTCCACACGCCGACGATCGAGTCGCTGGAGGCGCGCTCGTCCGCCTCAGGCGGACCCGCCGAGACGCTGCTCGCCGCGCTGCGTCGTGTCGAGCCAGCAGCGCTCGATGCGATCGCGAGCGAGATCGCGCTGCCACGTGATGAGCTGCGCGCACTGGCGGAGGAGCTGCAGCGCCAGGGACGACTTGTTTCGCTGGGCGCGACGCTGATCTCCGCGGACGGCTTGGCGGCGCTGGGGGAGCGCGCCCGCGTCGCCGTCGAGACGCACCTGCGCGCGCACGCCTTTCGCCGCGGCATGCCGATCGAGGAGCTGCGCGGACGGCTGCGCCTCGATGAGCGCGTCTTCGCCGTTGCGCTCACGCGTTGGGGCGACGCGGGAGCACTCGTAGAGCGCGGCTCGATCGTCGCGCTGCCTGGCTACGAGCCCAAGCTCACACCGGCGCAGCAGCGCGAGGCCGACGCCTACGTGCAGGCGCTCGCATCGAATCGATTCGCGCCGCCCACGGACCAGCCGGTGGCTGGCGATCTGCTCGAATATCTAGAGGACGAAGGCTGCATCGTCCCTGTGGGCGCTGGCGTTGTCTTCGCGGCCGAGGCGTATCGAGAGATGGTCGAGCGTGTCACGGACCACCTGCGCCGCGACGGATCGATCACACTCGCCCAGGTGCGCGATGTGTTCGGCACGACGCGCAAGTACGCGCAGGCGCTGCTCGAGCACCTCGACGGAAAGAAAATGACGCGCCGGGTTGGGGACGAGCGGGTGCTGCGCTGAGCGTGGGACAGGCTTCAGCCTGTCGCCGCCCGTTCGGAGGCTGACCCGCACGCTGCGCTACCAGATATCTCCCACGGGGCGCCACTCGCACTCGATCGTCGCGTCTAGATCCACGTTCGCGCTGAGGTCGAGCACCATGACGCCTTCGTCGGGCGTCGGGACGACGCTACCATCGGGCATGCGATAGGCCTTCGGGCCGCGCCAGCGCTGCCAGCCGAGGCGTTCGTAGAACTCCGGCGAGCCCGTCGCGAGGCCGGCCAGCGCGAAGCCGCGCCGCCGGATCTCCTCGTCGATCTCATTCACTGCGATTGTTCCGTACCCGCTACGCCGCGGCTCCGCGCCGACGTACTCGACGTAGGCGGCGCGCAGCGGGCGGCCGCCGACGTAGAGCGTGCGCGCGAGGAAGCCCGCGTGCGCGACGAGGCGGTCGTCGTCGTAGACGAGCGCATGGACGGAGTCCGGCGGCCAGAACGCGCGTAGGTCGTACGTGTCGTGCGGAAAGGCGGCGCGCACCAGCTCGTAGAACGCGTCCGGGACCTCTGCGTGCGGCACGATGGCGGTCCGGGTCATGTTCGGCTCGTTGGTTCCAGCACGAAGACCGAGATGCGCCGGTTGCTCGCTGTGCGCTCATATGCCAGAAAGCCGGGGTACAGGGTGACTGCGCGGCGCCAGAACATGTCGCGCTCCTCGCCGTCCAACTCGCGCGCGCCGTAGACGCCGGTGCGGCCGCCGAGCGACACCGTCGCCTGTGGATGCGCGCGCAGATTGTGCCGCCAGGCGGGATGACGTCGCCGTCCCCAGCTCGATGCGATGACGACGAACCGATCGCCGTCGGGGATGCCGATGACGGGCATGGTGCGCGCGGCTCCCGTCTTGGCGCCGGTAGTCGTGAGGGTGATGACCGGCAGGCCGGCGAGAATCGACGGGATAGAGACGCGCCCGCGCGTCAGCCGCAGCAGCGGCAGGTCGATGTAATGCAGGGTGCGCGAGAAGAACCAGACGCCGGGTCGCGAGTAGGCGATGCGTTGCACCAGCCGCTGCCACCACGGAAGCCGCCGCTGTTGCTCCGCCATCGTCGTTGGGTAGGGCCCGCGAGCGCTACGCTTCCGCGCCGAGCGGTTCGGCCTCGCGGCGCGGGCGCGCGGCCCGGCCGGTGATGCGCCGCAAGAGGCGCGGGATGTCGCCTTCGTCCCACGAGACCAGGATCTGGCTCGCGATGAACACAGAGCTGTAGACGCCGGTCACGGTGCCCGCGAGCATCGCGATCAAGAAGTCGCGGATGCTGGAGCCGCCGATGAGCAGCAGCGTCACGATGGCGAAGATCAGGGTGAGGGACGTGTTCAGCGAGCGGCCCAGCGTCTGGAGCAGACTGTTGTTCACCATCTCGCTGAAGTTGCGGCCTTCGCCGCGCGAGACGGTCTCGCGAATGCGGTCGAACACCACGATCGAGTCGTGCACGGAGAAGCCGATCACAGTGAGCATTGCGGTGATGAAGTACGAGTCGACATGTATATCCATCACCTTCCCCAGAATCGAGAAGATGCCGACGACGAAGAGCACGTCGTGCAGCAGCGCGAGGATCGCCGCCGCGCCGAAGCGGAACGGCTGCGGCACAAGCCGGAACGCATACCACAAGAAGACGAAGATCGCCAGTGACGCGACGACCAGCGCGATGGCCGCGTTGCGCGCAATCTCCTTCGAAAGGCTGGCCGAGATCGACGAGAACTCGAGGAAGCCCTGCGTCGGGCTCGCTGTGCCCGTCGCGTCCGCCATGTTGCCGAAGCGGGCGCGCAAGCCCTGGACGAGCGTATCCTGCTCTGACGACGGCGCGGGGCCCACCGGCGGCGTCGTCGCTGCACCGCGCAGCTCCTTTGTGCGCACGAGGAACTCGTTGTTGCCCGTGCCTTGGATGCGCGCCTCTGTATGGCCAAGCTTGCTCAGCTCGGATTTCAGCTCGTCCTTCGTTTCGCTCTTCTCAAATCGGACCGTAAACGTCGACCCACCGCTGAAATCGATGCCGGGCTTCAGGCTCGGCGGGATAAGCAGCGAAATCGTGCCTGGCAGCAGTACGAGGAACGAAAACAGGTAGAACCAGCCCCGCCGGCCGACGAGGTCGATCACACCGCCGCTCTGTCGCTGCTCCATCAGCGTTGCTCCCGCGGCGCTCGACCGAACCGGCGACGCGGCGCAACACCTGCATCCGCGCCGCCCGCCATCGCCGGCATCGGTCCGCGGCGCGCATGGCGCATGCCTTCGGGCAGATCGGGAACGAAGAGCCAGAGCTGCCGGGCGAGCGGGCGGACGTTGATGATGAGGTACATGAACGTGCGCGTCACCGTGATCGCGGAGAAGAGGCTGACCAGCACACCGACGGCCAGCGTGATCGCGAAGCCCTTGATCGCGCTCTCATTGAACTGGTTGCCGAACCAGTAGAGGATTGCGCAGGTGATGAGCGTCGAGACGTTGCTGTCGCGGATCGATGACCACGCGCGGGTGAAGCCGTCCTCGAGCGCGGCGATCAGGTTGCGCCCAATGCGCAGCTCTTCCTTCATGCGCTCGAAAATCAGGATGTTGGCGTCCACCGCCATGCCCAGTGAGAGCACGAACGCGGCGACCCCGGCGAGCGTCAGCGTCACCGGCCAGAGCTTGAAGATCGCCAGGACGAAGCTCGTGTAGACGAGCAGCGCCAGGCTCGCCATCACGCCGGGCAGACGGTAGTACAGGATCATGAAGGCCATGATGATAAGCAGCGCGACCTCGCCGGCGATGACGCTGTCGCGCACGGCTGTCTCGCCCAGCGTTGCGTCGACGTCTTGCTGCGAGATCACCTGCAGCGGCACCGGGAAGGCGCCGGTGTTGAGCAGCTTGCTCAGGTTGCGCGCCTCGCTCAGGCTCAGGCCGGTGATATCGCCGCTGCTCGTGATCTTGCTGCTGACGCTAGGAGCGATGATCTGGCCGTTGTCGCCCTTGATCGGCTCGCCGTCCAGGAACACCGCGAGGGGGAGGTTCTTCTGCGAGAGACGGTCCGTTACATCGCCGGAGATCTTCGCACCGTCGCCGTTCATGTTGAAGACCAGGAGCGGCTTACCGGTGATCGGCTCGCCGCTCACGGTCGTATCCGCCTTCAGGTACTTGCCCGTGAGCGCCGTGGCCGTGCCGTTCAGATCAGCGGTCGCCGGCTGCCAGACGATCTGATCGCGGCTAATGCCGGCACCCTTGTTGGCCCAGGCGGTGTACGTGATCGTACCGCCCCCACTCACGACGATGTTGCCTTGCGCATCGCGCACGGGTTCGCAGCTCTGCTGCTGGTACTGCACGGTACCGGTCGGGAGGAGCGCGACGTTGCCGCCCGCGTCCGTCACCGGCTCGCAGAACTCGAGCAGCGCGGTGCGGCCGATCTTGTCGACGGCCTCCGATGGCTTGATGCCCGGCAGCTCGACAGCGATGCGGTCCTTACCCAAGCGATTCACCTCGGACTCAGCAACGCCGAAGGCGTTCACGCGCCGCTCGATAACGTCCAAGGCGCCGTTGAGCGCTTCGTCAAGGTTGGCGATTGGGATGCCCGGCTGCGGCTCCATCACGAGGCGAGTGCCGCCCCGCAGGTCGAGGCCGAGGCTCATCTCAGGCCGGTTGATCTCCGCTAAGCCGAACGTGCCATTCCTGATCGTTACAATCTTCAGCGGAATCTCGTGGCCTTTGATCTTGAGCGGCCAACCGGTGCCGTGCGGCCACGGGATAAAGGACGGAAGATACTTGTCGGGGTTCCCCGGCCACACCGTCACCAGGCTGAACGCCGTCAGCAGAGTGATGAACGCGAACAGGAGCCGGCTGCGCCAGCGGCCTAGCATCGGCTACGTTCCCTTTACCTGTTCTGCCTGCTCGATCGGCTCCGGCGCGACGGTGAGACGCCGGAGGATCGAGGTCGTCAGGGCTCTCATCTCAACGCCGTGCCCGAAGTCGAGCACGAGCTGCACCGGACCATCTTCGGGCGTCTCGATCTGCTTGATGCGCGCGAAAAAGCCTGCTGTAGTGATGATCTCGTCTCCCACGTGCAGATCGCGGATGATGTCCTTCACCCGCATTTGCTCCTTGCTGGCGGGCCGGATGAAGATGATGTAGAAGGCGGCGATCACGCCGACCATGATGACGAATGAGATCTCGCCGGCTTGCATCCTATACTTCCGCTCCGGTCAGGTTGGCACCCCTTATGGCATGTTCGTGGAATCGGCGCACGAACGCAAGTGCCTGCTCCCGGGTGCTCACTTCACCGCTTCCCTGGGCTTCCTCCAGCGCCGAAAGCAGCCGGCCGACCTCCGGCCCCTGCGGGATTGAGAGCTCGGTCATCACGTCCTCGCCGGTCACTAAACGCGCTGGGCGCGCGATCGTTTCGTCCAGGCGCCGGCTGACCAGAATGTGGCCGATGTAGGAGACATAACCTCCCAGCTCCCGGAGCGGCATTCCGGGGCCTCGGGCGGCCAGGGCGTCGGCCAGGCTGAGCAGCAGGACGCCCTCGGCCGCTTCGCCGGTGTCTCGGAAGAAGCGAAAGAGCGCCCGCCGGGTCGGCAGCTCGCCGGGCTCGCCGAGCTGGGTCGGGCGAAGGTGCTCCTCGACCATCGTCGCGACCAGGTCGATCTCGCGGCGGCTAAAGCGCAGCCGCGCCAGGACCCGGCGGGCGGTCTCGGCGCCGCGCTCCGCGTGGCCGAAGAAGCGGATGCGTCCCGTCTCGTCCGGCGCGCGCGTCTCCGGCTTCGCGACATCGTGCAAGAGGCCGGCGAGCTTGAGCAGCGCCGCCCGCGGTAGGCCCTCGCTCACCTCGGCGGCCAGGTAGGCGTGCAGCTCCGCCACAATGTCCTTGTCCCAGGCGGCCAGCGTGTCCCAGACGGCGCGCCAGAGATCGGCTGCGTGCTTGTCGTTCGGCTGGATTGGCAGCGCCATCACATCGAGCGCGGCCACCGTCTCGATCGCGTGGTCGAAGACGTCCCAGTGGTGCTCTTTCGGCTGTTCGACGCCACGCCCGGCGGTCACCTCCGGCAGCAGCCGCTCGAGCAGGTCCAGCTCATCGAGCAGACGCAGCGCCTGCGCCGCGCGCGGCGTGGCGAAGCAGCGCACGAGCTCGTCGCGCTGGCGCTCCGCCGCCGCCTCGCCAATATGGCCGGCGTGCGCTCGCATCGCCGCGGCCGTCTCCGGCTCGATGCGCAGCTCGAACTGGACGGCCAGACGCACCGCGCGCAACAACCGCAGCGGGTCGTCGACGAGCGCGTGCTCGGAGACGAGTCGTATCTGTCGAAGCTCAAGATCGCGGATGCCGCCATGTAGGTCGATGACCTCCACCAGTTCTCCGGCAGCCAGCGGCCGCAGCGGCGCCGCCAGCGCATCGATCGTGAAGTCGCGCAGGCCGAGGTCGGCCTCGATCGAGCCGCCCTGCATCGAAGCGAAGTCGACGTAGCGCACCGCCGCCTCATCGAGCACGATGCGCGCGACGCCCCGTTCGGCGTCCAGCAGCGCGAAATGCCCGTTGAGGCTGTCGGCGAGCGCCCGGGCGCAAGCCACCGCGTCTCCGGCCACGGCGAGATCGAGGTCGGCCAGCGGCGCGTCGAGCAGGAGGTCGCGCACGGAGCCGCCGACCAGGTAGCTGTCGGGGAGGAGCAGCTCGACCCCTTGCGCGAGCAGCTCGCGCGCGGCAGCAGGCAGCCGGATCGTCCGGCTCACGACTTGGCCCTGGCCGACGGCGTCTTCTCGGCCGGCTCGTCATCAGCCTCGTCGCCGGCCTCTATCTTGATCAGCTCGTCCATGCTTTCGAGGTGGTCGATGTAGAGGGTGCCGTCGATGTGGTCCAGCTCGTGCTCCAGCGCCTCGGCGAGGAGGTTGTCCTCGGCCTTGATGCGAATCTCCTTGCCGGTGCGGTCGAGGCCCTTCACCGTCACGCTGATGGAGCGCGGCACGACGGCCTTGTAGCCCGGGACCGAGAGGCAGCCCTCCTCCAGCTGGCGCTCTCCGGAGCGCTTCACGACCTGCGGGTTGATCAGCGTATACAGCTCGCGGCCGGGCTTCTCGCGGTCGTCCTCCTCGGGGATCTCGATCACGACGACGCGGAGCGCCACGCCGATCTGGTTCGCCGCCAGCCCGACACCGGGCGCGTCGCGCATCGTCTCGATCATGTCGTCGATGAGCTTCTGGACGGAGGCATCGATGACCCGCACCTTCTTCGCTTTCTGGCGAAGGACGGGGTCGCCGGCCACGCGGATCGGTCGGATAGCCACGGGGTTAGGTTAGGTTCGAGAGGCGCATCTTAGCAAGTTCGAACTTCGAGGCTCGAGCTTCGAACTATCTCGCGAACGTCGCGACAGCTACTGCCTGGCCGCTTCTTTGATGCGCGCGGCGCGGCCGGTGCGGCCCCGCAGGTAGTAGAGCTTGGCGCGGCGCACTTTGCCTTTGCGGACGACCTCGACCTTATCCAGCCGGGGCGAGTGGATGGGGAACGTGCGCTCGACGCCCACCTCGTGCGCGATGCGGCGCACCGTGAAGTTCGAGCTGGAGCCGGACTTCCGCTTGCGGATCACGACGCCCTCGAAGACCTGGATGCGCTCGCGCTCGCCCTCGACGACCTTGGCGTGGACGCGGACGGTATCGCCCGGCCCGAAGTCGGGCACGTTCTCATTCTTCTTGTAGCCGAGGGTAGTGCTCAGGTCCATGGGCGCAAGAGCAATCGTAGCGAGCGGGCGGGGGTGGGGCAAGGCGGCGACGGCTAGAGCTTAATCATTCCCTTCATGTGGAGGTACGCTCCATTACCTCCTACTACGTATGTCAGCTCTGCGGTTCGTGCTAAGGCCGCGTATAGGCGAGGCAGATTTACTTCGCCCCCCTTTCCCTCGAAGGCTCCGGCCAACTCATCACTTACTTCATCCATGGCTTGTAGGTACCCCTCGGGAAGACCGTTAGGCAGTAAGCCAACACCAGGGGGCACAGGCACACGACCGCCAATTTGCAGACAAGCCGCTTGGACTACTTCGAAAAGGAGGGCAAGGTCGGGATCCCAATGTACGTTGAGCTGCCTCCCAGTCTCTCCGTAGAAAACGCTAAA
This sequence comes from Dehalococcoidia bacterium, assembly GCA_041497735.1. Classification (GTDB taxonomy): domain Bacteria; phylum Chloroflexota; class Dehalococcoidia; order DSTF01; family RBG-16-68-14; genus JBBDXS01. The sequence continues at coordinate 8,172 of JBGQHA010000042.1, forward strand.
GAAGTATAGCTTTGCCTCGATGTTCTCAGCCTCGGCAACCTTCGATGCCGCCAGCCTAAATTCGCTGGCTAGACGCTGATGAACCTGCTTAGGCAGCGCGGGCATAGGCCCTCTCCTCTCTCCGCTGGACAGTCGTGCCTTTGCTTGGTGCGGCGATACTGGGCGTCCCCGCTGCGTTCAACACCCGAGCATATTCTTCGAGGGTAACTGCCGTAAAGCTGTATTGAGGAACATCCGAAGCCCTTAGCGTCCAAAATCCACCAGCAAAGGGCTCCGCGGCAGTGACGAAGATAGGCTCATTGGCGACCGTAACCACACTAACTCTTCGTTTGTTTGCAGCCTGCTCCTCAGCAAAGCTCGGCGGTGCAAGGCGGTCTGGCGTTAGGTTTGCATTCCACTCCACCACCTCACTGAACGGAGCAAACCTCACCATTAGTGCAACGTCAAAGGCAGCGGCAAGGGTCTTCAGGCTACTGAGGGTGTAACTCCCGTAGTCGGGATGTTCCCATTGAGAAATCGTTTCCTGCTGCTTGCCGGTGCGCTCTGCCAGTGCCTCCTGCGTCCACCCGTTCTTTTCTCGAAGCAATTTGATCTGGAACGCGAGCCCCGTGCCAACATCAGCAGAATACTCCCGCCTGTATTCTTCGTCTTCTAGACTTTTCCAGACCTGTTGATACTTATTCATAGTTGTGCTCCAGTCGATGCTTCCCAGGATCGCCCTCAGTTTGCGCTTTCCTAGAGAGTGCCTGATCACAGTCCTCGTCGGGGACTTTGTCGCCAGGCTTGATGAAGCAGTGCATCAGCGTGGGCTTTCGATCTGCGCCCATGTGGGAGCCCAGAATTCGATACTGTTGACCCGACCGCGCCACCCGCACTTCAAACAGCCCAGAGCAGTGTCCATCCAACGTATCCACAAAGGGGCGTTTCCACTCCCCAGGCGGAGTAGCTTCTAGATGCAGCAACCGCTTGTTGAACTTCACCTTGGCACCCTTCTCTATGCTCTGCAACCAGTCATGGACGACGTTCCTCCCATCGTCGCCCACATAGTCATAGAACGTAAACTGCGAACCCATTGTATCACAAAATTCCTATAGACTGCCAAGGCTGCCAAGGCAGGAAGATATAGAGATTTTACTATATCCTAGCCCCGAAGGCGACTACCGGCCCGCCAGCTCTCCCTTCAGCCACGCGTGCTCCTCTTCCGAAAGGCAGGCCTGGGCGAGGAGGTCCGGGCGGCGGAGGGCGGTGCGCAGAAGCGACTGGCGTCGACGCCACTTGGCGACCTCTCCGTGGTGGCCGGAGAGGAGGATGTCGGGGATCTTCCAGCCGCGGAACTCCGAAGGCCGCGTATACTGCGGGTACTCCAGCAGCCCTTGCTGGTGCGACTCCTCAGCCAGCGACTCCTCGCCGCCCAGCGCGCCCGGCAGCCGCCGTACAACGGCATCGACGAGCACCGCGTCGATGCCGTTGGTCATGCCGTCCCCGTTCACGTCCGAGCTCGGGTTGATCGAGGGCAGTGGCCCCGCGGTGGGCTTGCATCCTTCCCGCCGAGTGGCGATCGGGTTTCGACTGACACACCTTACGGCCACCAAGTCTTGATGCACGTTTGCACACCGTTCGCATACCCTAAGAGATAGCGATCATACGCCCAGCCCTCCTGCGGCGAGACGATGTGATACCAGCCGTCAGGGTGTGACAGCCCGCCGTTGCCCGGCGCAGGAGATGGCTCCGTCATGACGAACCTGTCGCCACGGACGATCGTTCCGTCCGGAATCAGCGTGATCACGGGAGCGTTAGTCAGCGGTTCGGCGCGGAGGTTCAGGCCGTCTCCGTCCGCGCAGACGATCATGTCGCCAGGCAACAACACCTGAGGGCCGCCGCTATTCTGTGTGGCAAACCAGTACACCCAGGTTCCATCGGCCATGCGGCCGTACCACGTGCCGATCCCGTCCTGGTCGGTGTGTATCGAGACGCCGGCGATACCGCTCGCGAGCATCTCCGATGACCAACTTCCGGTCGCGCAGGGGCCGCTGGGGGAATTGACGGAGCACTCCGGATCAAACGCAATACCGGGAGACCGCGCGCGAATCGCCGCCCGCAGTTGGTCTGCATCGGCCGCACCCTGGGCCGCGGCTGGCGTGGACGTAGTCGAGTCCTGCGTCGGTGTGAAGGTGGCCTGCTTGGTGACCTGGGCGGCCGCCTGAATTGTCGGTGACGCCTTGTCTGAGCCCCCGCAGGCGGCGAGGCATGAAACAGCCGCGAACAACACGCACGCACAAGCGACTCTGATCTGAGCGGGTAGCAAATTCATCAAGCTCTACACGGGCAGGTGATCGAGCAGGCCTGCGACGTACTGCAGGATCAGCAACGCGTCGATGGCGGTGGTCATACCGTCGCCGTTCACGTCCGAGCTCGGGTTGATCGAGGGCACCAGCCCCGCCGTGTATTGCAGGACAAGCGCCGCATCGATGGCGTTGGTCGTGCCGTCCTTGTTGGCGTCGCCGTCACGCAGCGTGGGAGTGCGCGTTGGCGTAGCCGTTGCGCCGCTAGGCGGCGTCGCCGTCCGAGTGGGCGTATCGATGGGCGTGACAACAGTGCCCGTTGGGGTCTCAGTGGCTGCGCCCGGCACTGTCGCCGTTGGCGTGGGCTTCGGCCCCAGCAACACGTCCACCGGCGTGGTGCGGCAGTAGCATCCGGGCGGCGGAGGGCCCCTGGTACCGTCGCCCAGCTCGCCGTCGTAGTTGTCGCCCCAGCACTTGACGCTCCCGCCAGCTCCCAGAGCGCACGTATGCTCGTGGCCCTGCAGGCCGCCCGCGCTGATCGCGGCGACCCCGCTAGTGAGGCCCGAGACATCCACCGGCGTCGTGCAGTAGTCATTGTGAGCGCCGCACGCCTGAGCGTCCCCAAGCTGGCCGTAATAGTTAGAGCCCCAGCACTTAACGCCACCGCTGATCGTTAGGGCGCATGTGTAGTTGGCGTCTTCGTCTCCCGCGCTAACGGCGGCCACGCCA
>JBGQHA010000043.1:0-11102 GCA_041497735.1 Dehalococcoidia bacterium
ACGCCGACCTTCACGAACACAGCGACGATGACAGGGACGATGACGAGTACCGCAACGCCTCAGCCTCCAGCCACAGCGACGGCGACGAGTTCTCCAACATCAACTCCGTCCGGAACATCGACACCCACGTCGGTTCCGATCAGCGCCGCCGGCGGAACCCTGGCGACCAGCACTCCCACGACTGTCTTGCCTGCAGACACCGCCACGGCGCATCCGCCGACCCCAACGCAAACGGTTGTGTCGCAGGTGCTCAGCAATACCAAGCCACCATCATCGCCCGGGGCGCCCAGGTCTGTGTCGGGTCTCCTGGCGCCCAATCAGCTCTCGACCAAGGCTGGCGTTATCGGCACAAACATCGTTCTGGCAGTCATCTTGCTGGTCGCATTGCTGTTCTCATCGGAATTGTTCAATGCAACGATTGAAGAACACCGAGTGGAGCTCGAAGGACTCACCATGCGAGCGATAGCTCCCTTCCGTGCGTTCGGGCGGTCGCTGCAGGGCGTAGGATTGGCTTCGAGTTCGGCCACGCAAGCCGTGTTGGGACCGTCGCTAATCTTACTTCTGACGGGCTTCATTTACATGTTCAACAGCCCTGGCATAGGTCTCAATGATCGGACGCTGGCGTACTTCCTGAGCTTGGTGATCGGCTTTGGCGTTATCACGTACGTCTATGAAGGCGGCGAGGCGCTCCTTACCAGGCAACGACTTGGCATGCCGGCCGGAGTTCGGCTCTTCCCTATCGCGCCCATGATCGCACTCTGCTTCGTCGTTCTGTCGCGCGCAACAGGCTTCGAAGCGCCGATCATGTACGGATTCGTCGCGTCGTCCACGCTTCTCGTCGCGGCCGAAACTGAGCGACTGGAACAGCGCCTCACGGCCTTCACAGTACTCGTGCCGGCCATCATTCTTCTCACCCTTAGCCTTGGCGCCTGGGGTCTGCTCATTCCGCTGCGCCACATGAACGACAACGCCGAGTGGTGGTCTTTCATCCCGAGCAATGTAGCGGCCCTGGTATTCGTCGGCGGCATCGAAGGCCTCGTCTTCGCAATGATCCCCATGCGCTTCACGGACGGTTCCAAGATCTTCCGTTGGTACCGCCTGATGTGGTTCCCGCTCTTCTTCGTTCCGGCGTTCATTTTTGCGTGGGCGATCCTAAACCCCGAGGCGCAGGCATTCGACTCGCTACTGCAGGGGCGGGTAATCCTTGCGCTCTCCCTGGTTGGCGCCTACACGGCTCTGGCGCTGTGCACCTGGGTCTACTTCGCCCTTCGGTCGCGGTCGCATCGCGCCCACTCGGTACCGGGTTCCTAGTCCAAGGCCAGGCAGCTCGCCTGGCCTTCCTTGTGAACCGGGGAGGATGCGAGCGAGTCACATGACACTATCGGGTCATAGCGTCACGATCAGAGAAGTGTGAGCCTTCGGGTTCGAGGTCGTTGACTACGACCCCGACGGCTGAGCCCGGTCCTCCGCATTTTGCGGCTCTGCTTGCGGTGCCTTCTCGGCGTCGCTACTAACTCGCAGTCGGTCCAGTCGCCGTCTGGCCGTCGCCATCAGCTCCTGCAACGCTGGTTCCTGGCTCTTGCCGAACCGGCGCAGTATCTCATCGTAGGCTGCTATCTCTTCCTCGCGCTGCCTCAGCCTGCCGAGCCTGACACCTTTGTTGAATAGCGCTTTGGCCGCCAGCTCCTGCAGTGCTGGTTCCGATCTCTCACCCACCCTGCGCACGACCTCGTCAAACGCATCGATCTCTCCCTCGGGCCGCGGCGGCGTTTCGTGCGTAACGCCTTTGACGGGCAGGGCCTCACGCACTGGCTCCGGGCTCTCGCTTACCGGCTGTGCTACCTCTTCAAGCACCACGAGCTTTCCCTCGGGCTGCCGCAGCCTTGCGTGCGTACCGCCCGTGGTGAATAGCGCCTCTTCAATTTCGTCGAACAGACCAAAGATCTCTTTGGTCCCCATGCGCGAAACCTGCAGCATCCTGCGTACGGCCGCATGCCTTCCAGATTCCACCAAGAGTCCGACAACGTCTTCGAATTGCTGACCGCTGTCGAATTTCGATTTGAACGGCGCGAGTACTAGCTGGAGAGCATGCTGATCCGATTCGCCGCCATTAGCGCTCTTGGCCATCGCGGTACCTTCTGGGCCTGCCTTGCCGTCGAGATCGCTCAAGAGTTCAACGCTTCCTCGTCCCAGCCGCGTCATGCTTCGCCTTCTTCGCGCTCCTTCGGTCACCAACTTTCCGGGCACGGCGCACCCGGTTCTTCTCACCTTGACTCACGTTAGACTTTGCCATGTGAATCCTCCAGAATTAGAGCGTGATATCGAACTCACCGTAGCGCACGGCCGATGGGATGCAGCGACAGGGCGAGCCTCGAATTGGCGGCAGCTACGTAGGCCAGCCCAGCTTAGATGGAGGCCGCACCGCACGCGTCGCTTTTTCCTGTACAGCAGGTGCTGGTGTTGGCTGCGTGAGCTCGGCGTCGTCCGTGGGGCGCCGAGCCTTGCTGACCAGCGCTTCGTACGCGTCGTTGTACGGCGCCATCGCTGATTGTCCCTTCAACTCCCGTGCGAACCGCCAATAGGCCGCCTCGACGTCGCGCATAGTCGCTCCCGGTTCTAACCCGAGCTGCTTGTAGTACCGCGCGTTGGTCTGATCATATTGCAGAGAGTCGGAGCTGGGCATATCACACCTTTCCAAGGGCGGCAGCCGAGCGTCCCACTTCACAGAGCCGTCGTCGCTTGTGGGGAGTCAGCCTCGAGCGGGAAACCTCTTCAAATTAGGTTGGCTGACCTCTTAGTATAGCACAGACGCCTTGCCCACTCTAACCGCTCGGACGATGGTGTCATCGTGGGCGGAAAGCGCGCATCCACGGGTCGCAAGCCGATTGGATATGGCGCGATCGGTAGAAGATCTTGCACTGACCCTATCCGTCATCACCGGGGTATCCCGTACCAACAACCCCCTTTGCTGAATACCTGGCATGTTGTGGCGGCAGAGCGCCGACTGTGCTAGACTGATTACGAGAGATCCCGCTCTCTTGTCCTCGAACTGCAGCCAAGATCCCTAGGTCTTTCCGGCACTCCGACGACTCGGACTGGCGGGCCCCCGCCAAGGAGGTCGTCGGTGCTTTACACCGAAGAGACGTTCATTTGTCCGGATTGCTCCGGCCGGCCGGCCCTCACACCTGAGGAACCGAAAAGCCGGGCGCGCCGTACCAGGCCCTGCCTCCGAAGGGGCCCCGGCGCTGCGCCTCCTGTGGTCACGCACCCGGAGCCGAGCGCTGCGGCACGGTGGCGGGCCTTATGAGCTGGGTGGTTTCCGAAGACACAGGCTTCATCCAGCATGTAGGCGACGACAACACGGGCGACATCGTCCGCGTGTTTACTCAGAACGGGACGCTTCTCGCCGAGGCCGCTTCTACTCCTCTCGTGCCGTTGTCCAAGCCCGACCAACGGGGCGGCGGCGTGGACCCGCTGCTTGAGTGCTACATCGGTCGCGGCGGCCGGCGCGTCATCTTGCTGGACCAGCACGGTTCCCGCTGGCTGGGGCGTATCACGGGCACACGCCGGGACCCCAGGGGGACGAGTCTGGTTCATTCTTAACTGTCCTGTAACAGCAGCTGCCTGAGCGAGTCTCTAGGAACGCTAGGCCTGCGGGGACCTTGTTCACCATTGGAGGTAACGATGAGACGATTGAGCAACAACGAAGAGCAACACGCCCAGCGCATCGCCTGTGGCCACTTGGTCAGGGGATGCGAGGGCGCAATATCAGAGCTTCAGGCGGCGCCCGGCGAAACCAATGGACGGCCACGAACGACGAAGCGAGCGCAGGAGATCCTGGCACAAGTCCTATCGTCATGGCGCCATGCCATGGGTGTCGTAACGCCCTCGCAAGAGCCGCTGTGGAATGAGGATAACCTGGATGATTGGACAAGCGACGAGCTGCTCGCCGAGGCGCTGGTACGCCGGGCGGGAGACGGGCGAGCTCTTCGACTGATGCAGGGGCTGACCCTGAAGGCGCAATTGACTGCACGTGACCGTGAATGAGGTGCGGACTGAGCGCGAAGCGCCAGGGGAAGCCAATGATCCAGTCGGCATGTATCTCTCAGAGATAAGGAGAGTCGGCCTGCTTTCAGGTTCGGACGAACAGCGACTGGCCCGCCAGATCGAAGAAGACAGGCACATCCGAAAGATCGAGCGGCAGTGGCATGACGATCGCGGACAAAGACCGACGGGCAGCGAAATCCTCTCGTGCCTCCTCGAGCAGCTCCACCAAGAGCGCGGAAGCCTCCGCGCTGTCACCGAATACCTGAACATCAAGAAAACCGCCGTTTCCAAGCTCGTCGTCAACGAAGCCCTCAGGAGCGCTCTCGACGGCGCGCGCGACGAGGCGTTGACCGACTACTTGACGAGCAATCTCGGCTGCAGTCGCGAAGAAGCTGAACAGTTCTTAGTGCGACTATCCATCTTGACGCATATCTTGACGCCAGAGTTGCTCGCCCTTGCCTCTGGGGCTTCCGGCGGCAAACGACAACCACTCCCACTTCCGCGCAAGCACGCCGAAGACGTTGCCGCTGAGAACCATTTTGGACGGCTCACTGCCGCGGGTTCTCAAGGCAGGAAGGAGATTACGGAGGCGAACCTTCGCCTCGTGGTCAGTGTCGCCAAGAAGTACTTGGGGCGCGGCATGTCCCTGCTCGACCTCATTCAGGAAGGAAACATGGGTCTCATGCGGGCCGTCGAGAGGTTCGACTACCGTAAGGGGTACAAGTTCAGCACCTACGGTCACTGGTGGATCCGCCAGGCGATTACCCGCGCGATCGCGGACCACGCGCGAACCATTCGCATCCCCGTCCACATGGTGGAGACCATTCACGCGTTGGTGCGCGTAAGAGAGAGACTGGTGGACGAGTTGGGCCGCGAGCCGGGGAACGAGGACATCGCGCGAGCGATGGAGATCACACCCGAGCGAGTGCGCGAGATATCCAAGATCTCGCAAGAACCGCTCTCCCTGGAGGCACCTCTCGGCACAGATGACAGCCATCTTGGCGACTTCGTGCAGGATGAGCACGCATCACCGGCGGATGCTGCTGCCTGCCAAGTCCTGAGAGATGATGTGAAGGATGCCCTAAGAGCTCTCCCGGATCGCGAGCGGAGAGTGCTGGAGTTGCGCTTCGGTTTAGAGGATGGTCGCAGTCGCACGCTCATGGAGGTGGGGGGCGAGTTTGACGTCACGCGTGAGCGTATCCGGCAGATCGAAGGAAAGGCGCTTCGCAAGCTCCGCAGCGGTCCTCGCAGCAAGAGTTTGCGGGATTACTGGCAGTAGAGTTGCCAGACTTGGTCTCCACCTCGTCGCCCTAGGCCAGCTGCTGCACAAGGGAACGAGCATCCGAGACCTCAGCCTAGCTAGCATCTCCTGATCGAACTCACCCGAGATCTTGTTCAGCGCGATGTTGAGGAGGCGCGCCTGCTCCAGCGGCAGGTCGAGGAATGTGACAGGCACGGTCGTGAGGCCCAGCCGGCGCGCGGCGACGAGGCGCTGGTGCTCGCCAACAACCAAGCCGCCCTGGCGCTGCGCGATGATCGGGGCGACCAAGCCGAACTGATGGATGCTGCGTGTGAGTGCTTCCAGCTCGGCGTCGGTGATCTTGCGCGTGTCGGCCGGGTCGGGCCGGAGCTGGTCGATCGGGACGTGCTCGATCTGCAGCGCGGCAACGCGATTGCCGGATGGTGTGGGCTTGCCCAAGAGAAAGGCCCTCCTTCAAGAGGGCCACGGTGGGCACGAGGTCTCCGCCAGAGGCGGAGAGGGCACGACGGCCACGAGAGGTCTCTCTCACATTTTATCAACGAAGCGCGCCCTGGCGCAGTAGGCCGGAGCGCGCTCGAACTACGACTAGAGAAATTCTCCGCCGCGACTAGCGCGGTTTCTTGTCGAGTGGCTAACTTACGATGCCTTGCACGTGACGCTACCAGCTTGCACGGTCGCGTCCGCAATGTTCTGCGGATTCCCAATCGTCGCGTCCGCGAATACGTTCAGCGACGGCGTCAGAGGGCTCTTTCCGCCGGCCTTGCACTGAAACGCAATTGTCGCAAGGAGGGTGTCTCCCTCCAACCCAGTCGCCGAAGCACCCGTATCGCGGATGGTTACTACTCCGAAGTGAGGATTACAGACGCTGCCGGCAAATGGCACACAATTCACCACGGTAACGACAGCGGGATCATAGTCGATGTCGATGGTCCAGGCCCCCAGGCCCGGAGCGGCGATGTTGAGCGCACATAGTGCAACAGAGGCCGTGCCTGTAAACGTCGACGTCGATCCAACAGCGGCCATAGGCCCACCGCCCGCCTTGACAGGGCACTCCGCTGACACCGGCGTAGGAGGCGGCGTAAACGTAGGCGTAGGCGCCCCGACCGGTGTAGCCTTTAGGTTGACAGGCGGCTGCGCCGGGTGCGGAGCACCACACGTGCTGCCGTGCCGGCCGTAGATCACCTGCAAGTCCTTCGCGTCGATGTCGCCGTCGCCGAGCTTCGGCGCGGCCGGCTCCAGATCGAAGCGGCTGTTGTACAGCAGCTGGCCTGTGTGGCTATTCCATCGGAAGGCGATCTCCTGCTGATCGCGCACGTCGACGACACAGTCGGCGTCCACGTCGCCCTCCAGGTAGCGGAGCGTGACGTCCGCGTCGGAGCAGAGAGCCGTCGCAATCGGGTGGCCCTGCAGATCGGAAAGTTGACAGTCCTGGTTGATGAGCTGGGTGGCGATGCCGTTCTCCTGGCTCGCGATCGCCATCGAGTACACGTCAGAGGTCGGCCGCACATGGACGATCGCCAGCACACCCGGTCCCGTGGGCGCGTCTACTGGCTTGCCCTTGATGTTGCAGCGGAACTGGACGAAACCTTGTCCGGCTATCGTGGCGCATGAAGCTCCGGGGCGGTCGAAGATCTCTCCCGCGTCCACCGTCACGTTGACGAGCTTGCGGTCGAAGCGTACTTCGAACTCGAACGAGCCGATGCTCTGCCGTTCACCCTTAGGGCTCACACTGGTGACGGGACCACTCAGCTCAACGTTGAAGTCACGCTCCCCGACGCCACTCGACGGGTTGGCGCAGCTCGCCACCGGCTGGCACAGCCAGAGGTTGGCCAGTCGCGGGGATTTGACTACCCCTGGGCCTCCGGCCGCTGTGCAGAAGACAGCGCCATTCTGGATAACGGCGTCGATGTCTTGCGGGTTTCCGGTGGTAGCGTCCGCGAAGACGTCTATGCTCAAGCTCAGCGGGCTGACGCCGGCTGCGTTGCACTGGAAGCCAATTGTGGCCAGCTTTGTGTTGCCTTCGAAACCTGACGCCGTAGCTCCAACATCGCGAATCGTCATTGAACCGAAGCTCGGATTACACACGGAGGAGATGGGATCTGGGTTGCAGAAGTTGACCGAGACGAGCGAAGGATCGTAGTCGATGTCAATCGTCCAGGCTCCAAGGCCCGGTGGCGCGATGTTGAGCGCGTTGAGCGTAACCGCCGCCGGCTGCCCTACCTCGGCCGTGCCTGTGTCGATCTGGACCGCGGGTCCAGCGGCTGGCCCGGCGAGTGTCGCGTGCTTGCCGCCGAATCCAGCGGCGACAGCTACCATCACGGCCAGCGTGATGGCCGCAGCGATGACGGCTCGAGCTCGCCCTCTTGCGATAAGACCGAGAACCTTGCTCATCCCAACCTCCTCGTGATGTGAACAGCCACCACCGGGCGCTCCAATGGAGCGCTTCCGGAGCGTCACTCGGACTTCCCCGCCCTGAAGCAATGCACCTGAGACTGGGACAGCCACCGGACGACGCGATACTACTCCCTCCGGGGCGAGCCTGTCAAGTACTTATGTCAATACCAACTATGGCGAGATGGTGACGTAGGGTCATGGCTGCAATGGTGCGCGACGCGTCGTCGAGGTTTGGCGAGGTCTACGGCTGCCCAACACCGTTCGAGAAGAAGGAGGTGGTACGGCTCGTGTTGCATCGGCGGAAGTCGCGGACCGCCAGATCGTGCTGGAGCTCTACCCCTTGCAGGTCCAGGAACTGGCCGTGGCTCAAACCCGTTCACGCCTTGAGCCACCATACTGGCTCCCCGAGCAGGACTCGAACCTGCAACCTAGCGGTTAACAGCCGCCCGCTCTACCGATTGAGCTATCGGGGAGTGCCTTCCTTGGTTGCCGAGCTAGGATTCGAACCTAGACAAAGGGCTCCAAAGGCCCCTGTGCTACCGTTACACCACTCGGCACTGGCTCCACAAGGCTCGCGCTCTGGTGCCGAAGGCCGGACTCGAACCGGCACGTCCCTTTCGGGACAACGGTTTTTGAGACCGTCGCGTCTACCAGTTCCGCCACTTCGGCCTCCAACGCAAGCGCTCGCCTGCTCGCCACGTCCATTCTAGCCAGGCCTCTGCGGCGCCGACAAGCAGGGTTTCCTCCGCTTCCTCACAACGAAAGCGCCTCGGTACAATACATAGTCAGATGGCCGCCCGGCGTTCATCATACGACCCAGCACGGCTCGAAGCCGTTCGGCGGCGGCTCGAAGAGCGGGAACGGCTCCTCTCTCCCTTCGCTGCCAAGAGCTTCGAGAGCCGCGGGCGTGAACGGCCCGAGGAACCCTCCGCCGTGCGCACCGAGTTCCAGCGCGATCGCGATCGCATTCTGCACAGCAAGGCGTTCCGGCGGCTCAAGCACAAAACGCAGGTATTCGTCGCCCCAACAGGTGATCACTACGTCACGCGCCTCACCCACACGCTCGAGACGGCCCAGATCGCGCGCACGATCGCCCGGGCTCTCAATCTCAACGAGGACCTAACCGAAGCGATGAGTCTCGGCCACGACCTCGGTCACACGCCGTTCGGCCACGCCGGCGAGAGCGCCCTCGCCGAGCTGCTCCCCGAGGGCTTTCGCCACAACGAGCAGAGCCTGCGCGTAGTCGAGAAGCTCGAGAACGGCGGCCGCGGCCTCAATCTCACCTGGGAGACGCGCGAAGGCATCCTAAAGCACTCAAAGACCCGCGAAGACATCCTCGCCGAGGGCTGGGGCACGGCGAGCACGCTCGAGGGGCAGATCGTCAAGCTCGCCGACTCCGTCGCCTACCTTAATCACGACATCGCCGACGCGATCCGCGCCGCCCTGCTGGCCGAGGAAGACCTGCCGTCCCGCGCCCGCGACGTGCTCGGCACGACCCATCGCGATCGCATCAACGCCCTCGTGCTCGACATCGTAAGCACCTCGTGGGCGGCGACCGGCGACGGCTCCGTCGCAGAGCCGCCACGGATTTCGATGAGCGAAGAAGCTGCCGCGGCCACCAACGAGCTGCGCGACTACATGTTCGAGAACGTGTACGAATGGGAGGGGCAGCTCGCGGAGGCTGCGCGAGCGCGGCAGGTGATCATCTTCCTTTTCGAGCACTACACGGCGCATCCCGAAGGGCTCACGTCGGACTTTACGCGCGAGGACGATCCGCTCGTCCGGCGCGTCGCCGACTACATCGCCGGCATGACGGATCTCTTCGCGATGCGCGCTGCGGAGGAGCTGGGCCTCCGGCTGCAAGAGCCTGTCCTGCAGAGGTAACCAACGCAATGTCTGGCGGTCCGTTCGATGAGCTTAGCGTGCCCGGGCAGGTGCCCGCCGAGCCACCTCGTCTCCCCCCAGAGATCCGGATGCAGCCGCCCCAACGGCGGCCTCGGCCGGCGGCCGGCCTGACGCGGAGTGGCCGCTGGGACGCGTGGCTGCCGCTGCTCAACAACCGGCTCATTCTCTCCGGGCTGGGCCTCGTCGTCGTCCTGCTGCTCATCGCGATCGTCCTCGTCGCTATCGGCCACGGCAGCGACGCCGGCTCGACCCATGCTGTAGTAGCAGTGTCTACGCCCCGCCCGAATACCACCGCGCTCCCAAGCGGGAACCTCACCGCTCGTGTCACCACAACCGTCAGCATCCGCAACGGGCCCAGCGCAACCTACGGCATCGTCGGCACCATCCCGAAGGGAGCGACCGTGCCGGCCGTCGGCAGAAACGACAACAACACGTGGGTCCAGGTGCAGTACTCGAACGTCACCGGCTGGGTCGACGTGCAGTTCCTCCAGGTCACAGGCGATGTCTCCGCCCTCGCCGTTGCCGGCCCCGGGCCGGCGCCCGTCGTTGACGTCCCAACGCAATCGCAGCCGCCCACGGCCATCATCGTCACGATCGAGGAGCCAACGTCAACGCCGACCGAGGAAACACCGGTCGTTACAGCGCAGCCCACGCGGGCGACCACGCCCACGCCGACCGAGGCGCCGCAGAGGACCGCCACGCCGGCCGCCACCGACCTGCCGACTCCCTAACAAACCGCGCTAGCGACATAATTCAGTACGCCATCGGCGCGGCGGCTTGCTACACTACTGTGGTGGCCTCAGACGGGCAAGATCACTTTGCGTCCAAGGCAGCCATCACCGCGCGGTTGGAAGAGAGCAGGCGATCGCTGATGGACGCTATCGCCGGACTCGATGAAGAGGGCTTCCGTGCACGTCGCGCGGCTGGCGAGTGGACGGCGGCTGAAGTGCTCACCCATCTCCTGATCAGCGAGCAACGTTCGCTCGGCCGCGCGCAGACCGCGCTCGCGCAAGACAACCCCTCCTTCCCGTGGATCAGCGACGGAGAGGTGGCCGAAGAAACACGCGTCGCGCAGCGCATGCCCGTGCCGCAGATCGTGCACGGCCTGCTCGCGCAGCGGCGCAACGTCGTGCGGCTGTTCGAGTCGCTCTCGCCGGAGCAGCTTGGCAGGCGCTACCGCCACGAGCGCCGCGGCGAGCTGGCCGTCGGCTGGCTCTTCGGCCGCATGGCGGAGCACGAGCTCGAACATGCGCAGCAGATCCGGGCCGCGCGCGAGGCAGCCACGCCGGCGTAGTCATGCAACGCGCGCCGCGCAGCAGGGACAGCTACCGATGAGCGTGATCGACGAAGTCAAGAGCCGCCTCGATATCGTCGAGGTCATTGGCGCGCAAGTGCCGCTGAAGCGCGCCGGGCGCAACTTCTCCGGCCTGTGCCCCTTTCACAGCGAGCGCACGCCATCGTTCAGCGTCTCGCCGGACCGCCAGACCTGGCACTG
>JBGQHA010000044.1:0-11059 GCA_041497735.1 Dehalococcoidia bacterium
CCGCGCTGGGCGATGATGTTGCGCATGATCTCCGACGTCCCGCCCCCGATCGTCGAAGCGACGGTGAGCAGCAGCCGGCTCGCAACAGAGCCGCCGAGAGGCCCGCTCTCGCCACGGAGCTGGCCGTAGAGCCCCAGCGTGCGCGCCCACGTCCTGCTGATGCGCTGGTCCAGCTCCGAGGTGTAGAGCTTCGCCACGGACGCTTCCTTGTTCGGGATCAGTCCGGCGTTCTGCATCGAGACGATCTGGTACGACATCAGCCGCGCCGCCTCCGCTTCGATCGCACGGTCGGCGATCTCGTAGCGCAGAGCGCCGCGCTGACGCAACGCGCACTCGGGCGCGTCGATGTTGCTCCGCACGAACGCAACGAGCTCGCGCACGTGCAGCACGGAGCCGATCGCGGTCGAGATGCCGGAGCGCTCGAGATCGAGCGTCGTCGTCGCGATATACCAGCCGCGGTTCTCCTCACCGAGCATGTTCCCCTTCGGCACGCGCACGTTGTCGAAGAAGACTTCGTTGAAGTCGGACGTGCCGACCATCGTCGCGATCGGCCTGACGGTGATGCCCGGCGTCTTCATATCGAGCACGAAGTAGCTCAGGCCCTTGTGCTTGGGCGCGTCCGCGTCGGTGCGCGCGAGGAGGAGCATCCAGTGCGCGTTGTGCGCGCCGGACGTCCAGATCTTCTGTCCGTTCACGACGTAGTCATCGCCGTCGGGGGCGGCGCGCGTCTGTAGCGACGCCAGGTCGGAGCCGACGCCCGGCTCGCTGAAGCCCTGGCACCACACCTCCGCGCCGGCGAGGATGCGCGGCAGGTGCATCTGCTTCTGCTCCTCGGTGCCGTAGAGCATGACTGTGGGGCCGGCCCAGCCGATCGCGATACCGCCCAGCCGCGGCGCGCGCGCGAGCGCCGTCTCCTCGTTGAAGATGAACTGCTCCATCACGCTCAGCCCGCCACCGCCGTACTCTTTGGGCCAGGCCGGCGCGATCCAGCGTTTGTCCGTCAGCCGCTGCCACCACGTGCGCATCGCCGGCGAGCGGTCGTCGCCGAGATCGAAGCTGTCGGCGAAGGCGCCGCGCAGACGCACCTCGCCCGGCAGCTCGCGTTCGATGAACGAGCGCACGTCGCTGCGGAAGCGGGCCTCATCGGGCGTATCGCGGAAGTTCATGCCGAGCGCAGGATAGCAGAACAATTCGTCACCCTAGACGAAGCGAAGCAACTGGCGCTCCCAGATGGCCCGAAGCTGTCTTCGTCATTCCGAGCGGTTAGTCCGCCGTTAGGCGGACGACAGCGAGGAATCTCACCCCGCCCTTCGACGGCACCTCCATGCCCATGGACAACTCAGCCAGCTGCCGCCCGCGCGCTCCTGTCATTCCGAGCGAAGCGAGAGCCTGTCCTGAGCTTGCCGAAGGAAATCTGATCCTCTGGCGATGCGCAATGAGACGAGGACGAGGCCACATTCTCCGATGCGAAGCGAGATTCTTCGCTCGCGTCCGCCTGACGCCGGCCTTGCGGCTCAGAATGACGGAATGTGCGCCGCTTGGCCGTCATCTCGCAGCCCGCTACTATGGCGGTCGAACCTCGAACCTCGAACATCGAGCCTTGAGATCATGAAAATCCACGAGTTTCAGGCGAAGAAGCTGCTCGGCGAGTACGGCGTGCCCGTGCCCGGCGGCCGCGTCGCGACGACGCCGGCCGACGCGCGGCAGGTCGCGCAGCAGCTCGGCAAGCCCAGCGTGGTGAAGGCGCAGATCCACGCGGGCGGACGCGGCAAGGGCGGCGGCATCAAGCTCGCGGCGACGCCCGAGGAGGCGGAGGCCGCGGCCGAGCAGATCCTGGGCATGCGGCTCGTCACCCCGCAGACCGGCGCCGAAGGCAAGATCGTGCGCCGCGTGCTCGTCGAGGAGCAGACCGCGGTCGATCGCGAGCTGTACCTCTCGGTGCTGGTCGACGGCGCAGCGGGGCGCGCGACGCTCATCGCCAGCGCGGCGGGCGGCATGGAGATAGAGGAGGTCGCCGCGAGCCAGCCGGAGGCGATCCTGCGAGTCGGCATCGATCCGGCGGCGGGCTTTCAGCCGCACACCGGCCGCCAGCTGGCGTTCGGCCTGGGGCTGACCGGTGACATGATGCGCCCCGCCGTCGATCTGGCGTCGGCGCTCTACCGCTGCTTCCTGGAGAAGGACTGCTCGCTCGCGGAGATCAACCCGCTCGTGGTGTCGAAGGGCGGCAAGCTGATCGCGCTCGACGCGAAGATGAGCTTCGACGACAGCGCGATCTTCCGGCACAACGACATCGCCGCCATGCGCGACAAGGACGAGGAAGACCCGCTCGAGGTCGAGGCGCAGGAGCTGGGCATCAACAACTACGTGAAGCTGACCGGCAACATCGGGTGTCTCGTGAACGGTGCCGGCCTCGCGATGGCGACGATGGATGCGATCAAGTTCGCGGGCGGCGAGCCGGCGAACTTCCTCGACATCGGCACGGTGAACGATGTGAGCCGCGTCGTGAACGCGTTCCGCATCTTCACGACCGACCCGAACGTGAAGGCGGTGCTGATCAACATCTTCGGCGGCATGGCGCGCGTCGATATCATCGCGCAGGGCGTCGTCGATGCGCACAAGGAGCTCGATGTGAAGGTGCCCGTCGTTGTGCGCCTCGAAGGTACGAACGTTGCGGAAGGCGAGCGCATCCTGTCGGAGTCCGGGCTGCCCGTCGTGCGCGCGAAGGACCTCGGCGAAGCGTCGCGCAAGGCTGTCGAGGCGGCGGGGCGGGCGTGAGGTAAGATCGAAGAGATATGGTCACGCTTGATCTGCCCAAGGCTGTCCTAGAGCGCGAACCCCAAGCGGGGCTCATCGAAAGTGTCCTCGCCCATTTTCGCAAAGGGAATAGCCTCTTTGATGAAGGACGGTTCGAGGCCGCCCTGAAGGAGTACGATGCTGCACTCCAATTGGTCCCCACTGACCCAACACTTCTCAACAACCGTGCGGCCACCCTCAACTCGCTGCGGCAATACGAAGAAGCTCTCACAATTCTAGACCACGTGCTTCAGTTGAAGCCGCGCGATGCTGCGGCATGGCACAACCGAGGTGTGACGCTCGTCCGGCTCAATCGTTTGGAAGAAGCGCTTGCCGCGTACCAGCGCGCACTTGAAATCGCACCGGATGATGTTGGCACATTGGCCAACAGGGGCCTCGTTCAGGCGCACCTGGGACATCTACGAGAAGCGCTGGCCGATCTTGATCGAGCGCTTTTGCAGCGTTCGGATGACCAGCAACTCCGCGCTTCCAGAAAGCTTGTACTGGATGAGCTCATGCAGTCTCTTGAACGCGAAGGCGTCCTGTCTTGGGCGGGGGGCAAACCGACCGGAAGCGTGCCTGCGGTCTCGATTACACGTGGCCCGCCGATCTCGGACTATGTAATCGAAGACCGGCGGTGATCGTCTATTTGGACAGTAGCAGTATCGTTAGCCTCTACCTAAACGAGGAGCGGCGTCATGCGGTTGTGCGTGAAGCTCTGAATCGGGCTGACGTAGTTACCTCGTCCGTCATCGCCTATGTTGAAGTGCGTGCAGGTCTGGCGAGAGCCAGCCGCGAGAAGAGACTCGAGCCACCTGCGTATCAGCAGGTTCTAACGGACTTCGATCGAGACTGGCCTGCCTACGCAAGAGTCTCCGTGTCAGAAGCCCTCGTTGGCAGGGCAGGGCAACTCGCAGAACATCATGCGCTCCGTGGCTACGATGCTGTCCACCTCGCATCCGCACTAGCCATTCGTGACAATGCCTCTGAGGCGGTCGTGTTCTCTGCTTGGGATGATAATCTGTGCCGCGCGGCTGGCGCCGAAGGGCTAGCCTTGGCTAACGATGGCAGTTAAACCGGAGCTCCGCGAGCAGCTCGAGACCGAGATCATGAAGCACGGCGACGTCTCGACGCGCGACATGTTCGGGACGGTGGCGTACATGGTGAAGAACCGCATGTTCGCCTTCTGGGTCGGCGACGGCCTCGTCGCCAAGCTGCCCGACCATGCGCGCCAGGAGTTTATCGATCGCAAGCAGGGCGTATCGTTCCAGGGCCCGCAGGGTCGCGGCTTCGGCGAATGGACGCGCCTGCACGTCGAGAAGAAAGCTGATGTCGAGGCCGCCGTCTCGGGTGTGAATGACGCGTATGAATACGTGAAGGGCGGGAGTGCCAAGGTGGCAGCGCGCTCGAAGGCGCGGAAGAAGGGGAAGAGCAAGTGAGCGCTGTTCCGCAGGGTCAGGGGTCGCGCGTTCCGGAGGGCCAAGGGCCAGGGGCCAGGGGCCAAGGATTCCGAGAGCTCATCGCGTGGCAGAAGGCGCATCAGCTTGCTCTTGGCATCTTTCGGACCACTCAGCCGCTCTCGCGCGATCAAAACTGGCTCGTTACACAGCTAACGAGAGCTGCCGTATCCGTGCCTGCAAACATCGCCGAAGGGTATAGCCGCGAATCGACCCGCGATTATCTTCGATATCTTCAGATAGCGCGCGGATCTCTTGCCGAAACTGAGTACTTCCTCCTCTTCATTCGGGACGCAGGATTGCTGCCAGCATCAGTGGTCGACGATTTGGACACGAAGCGCACAGATGTCGGCAGGTTGTTGGTTGGCCTCATCCGCTCTTTGCAGCGCAAAGTGGCGAGCCAGCAGCCAACGAGCCGGATCGGCGACGAACGAGCCGCCTATCAAGTAAACGGCCCTGATGACCTTGGCCCATGGCCCTCGACCGTTGACCCTGCCGAAGAAGACGAAGCTGATGGGCTTGGCCCTTGGCCCCTGACCCTTGGCCCTGCGGAGCACAACTCTTGAGCATTCTCGTCTCGTCCTCAACGCGCGTCATCGTCCAGGGCTTTACTGGCCGCGAGGGGACGCTGCAGGCCCAGACCTGCATCAAGTACGGCACGAAGATCGTCGGCGGCGTGACGCCGGGCCGCGGCGGCGAGACGCACCTCGACCTGCCCGTGTTCGACACGATGCGTGAGGCAGTGCGCGAGCAGCGGCCCGACTGCTCGCTCATCTTCGTCCCGGCTCCCTTCGCGGCGGACGCGATTCTAGAGGCGGCGGACGCCGGCCTGCCGCTCGTCGTGTGCATCACCGAAGGCATCCCTGTGCTCGACATGGTGACGGTGAAGTGCGCGCTGCGCGGCGGCAGCACGCGGCTCATCGGCCCGAACTGCCCGGGCGTGATCACGCCGGGCGAGTGCCGCATCGGAATCATGCCTGCGGACGTGTTCTCGATGGGCTCCGTCGGCGTGATCTCGCGCAGCGGCACGCTGGTGTACGAATCGGTCGCGCAGCTCACCGCGCACGGCATCGGCCAGTCGACGTGCGTCGGCGTCGGCGGCGACCCGATCATCGGCACCACGCAGCGGCAGGCCCTCGAGCTGTTCGACGCCGACGCGGAGACGGCCGCCGTGGTGCTCATCGGCGAGATCGGTGGCAGCGCGGAGCAAGAAGCCGCCGAGTACGTGCGCGACATGCGCAAGCCTGTCGTGGCGTTCATCGCGGGCGCGACGGCGCCGCCGGGGCGTCGCATGGGCCACGCCGGCGCGATCATCGCGGGCGATACGGGCACCGCGCGCGCGAAGAAGGAAGCGCTCGCCGCCGCGGGCGCGGTGATCTGCGAGTCGCCGGCGGAGATCGGCGCGACGACGGAGCGCTCCTTGCGCGACGCCGGCCTGATCTAGGCAGCCTTGTCCGCACGTCGTACATTGGGGCGGCTATCGCGCCGCTGACGGCGCGCATCTACCGGCGCAACATCCAGCTCGAGGCGGAGGCGATGAAGTCGTACTGCGAAGGCCCTTCGACAGGCTCAGGGTGATAACGATGAGTGAGGAGTTCGAACGCGATCTCGCACGCTGTCGCGCGGAACTCGACGCGGCGCGCGCCGAGCTGCTCGGCGTCGTGTCGTCGGTTACGGATGGCGATCTAGACAAGGCGCCGCGCGGACACTGGCCTGCCCGCCGCATCCTCGAGCACGTGATCTGGCACGAGCAGGTGTACGTGCGCTACATCGCCCACCTGCGCGGCCGCAAGATCGAGGGCGAGATGCCGGACTACACGCCGGCGAGCGTCGACGACGCGCGGCGGCTGCTCTCGGAGTCGCGGCAGGCGCTGCTCGACGGCATCGAAGGCATCGATGAGGAGACGTTCTACCGGCTGGGCAAGCTGGGCTTCGAAGAGTACAGCGTCGTCTCGATGCTGGAGAACGAAGCCAACCACGAGCGCGAGCACGGTGAGCAGATCAACAAGACGCTCGCTAGTTAGACGGCCCGCCCAGCGCCTTCAGGAACGCATCGGCGATGAGCCGGTGGCCGGCGTCGTTCGGATGGAAGTCCGGCGGCGTGTCGTGGATGTGCGTGAGCTCCAGGCTGCGGCCGACGAACGCCGCGCGCGGGTCCGCGATGAGCACATCGTTGCGTTTGGCGACGCGGTCGATGACGCCGTCGAGCAGCCCGAAGGCGACCTTCGCGGGCATCTCGAACGGATGGCCGCTGCCCGAGAACAAGTCCGGATAGTCCTCGATAACGATCGTGGCCTTCGGCGCTGCCGCGTGTAAGGCGCTCAGGATCTGATCGAGGCGCTGCTCGGTGCCGACGAGAATGTTCGCGACCGGACACTTGGGATCGTTCACGTCGATGATGCAGGCCCCGACATTCGGATCGCTCTGGATAATGTTGAGGTCGTTGCCGCCTATCGTCAGCGTGATGAGGCGCACGTCACCTGTGCGCGCGACATCGAGCGCGGCCGGGAGCTGCTTGTCGATGAGGTCCTGCGTGTTGTTGCCGGGGACGGCGAGCGAGGTGAGCTGAACGGAATGGCGAATGTGCTCCTCGTACCCGCCGCGGACGAGCGCCACGTAGCTGGTGAGGTCAGCACTTGAGGCGCCCTTGCCGGCGGCAAACGAATCGCCCAGGGCGAGATACACGCCGGTCGTTGCGTTCGCCGTCGCCGTCGCGCCTCGATCGCCGGACGTCGAGCTGCTGCAAGCGATCGCAACGAGTCCTAGCGTTGCGAGGATGGGCGCGAATAGGGTAGGGAATCTCCCCTTCCCTATAGGGAAGGGGTCGGGGGATAGGTCGAGGGAGATCAGAGCACTCAGCCAGCGAAGCACGGTGGCAGTCTAGCGCCGCGGTTCGGGCGCTGTCATACGTCCCGAGATGAAGCGCTGGTAGAGCAGCCCGGCCCCCAGGACGAGCAGCCCAAGCAGCGCCATCCCGAGCGCTGCCGTGGCGTCCTGGAAGACGTCGAACACGAGCTTGGCGCAGTAGGCGAAGATCGCCGCAAGGCCGGCGACGGCGAAGAGGCGCTCTTGGAGCGGGACCGACAGCGCGAGAATAACGAGCGCCACGATCACCCAGAGCGCCCCCCAACCGGCAGCGTTCTCAGGGAACGTCTTGAACGAGAGACCGACGGCAAGAGCCGCGAGGCCCGTGACAAGCAGCCACGGGCTGTAGTCGCGTTCGGTGCGGTTGCGAAGGAGGATGCCGGCTGCAAGGACGGCCGCGCCGATCGTCGCGACGACCAAGGCCTGCGGCGTGTGCCACGTGTAGTTCAGATGCGATCCCTGGATCTGGATGGTTGCGTCGAGGAACAGCGAGATCACGGAGACGATGGCGGCGATGAGGACGAACGGAGAGCGCGAGAGGCGAAATGCGACAAGCGCGCCCGCCATCGTCGCGCCGGCGAGGCCCATGCGCGCCCACGTGAGGTCGACCTGGTACTGGCGGCGCAGCGCACCCGAGGCTGGTTGATAGTAGTGCTGGTAGGTGTAGCGGCTGGGATCGTGGGGCCAGATGCCGGCGGCGTCGAGCAGTGCGAAGACGAACAGCGGAACGATCGCGACGGCGACGAGCTGGAGCAGCTCGCCGGGCAGCCGGTAGCTCGGGGTGCGCAGCAGCCACTCCGCGATGACTCCGAAGGCGAGCAGGGACGCGGCGGAGATCGCGATCCGGGCGCTGCTGTTGAGATCGGCCCATTGCACGCCCAAGAAGATTGCATATGCGATCAGCGCCAGCAGCCCGCCGCCGTAGTAGAGCAGCGTCGGCAACGTCAGGCCGGCGCCCAGCGGGCGATTGGCTGCCAGGTCATGCAGGATGGCGTCCCGCTGCTCCGGTGTGATGATGCCGCGCTCTACCCAGCGGTCGACGGCGCCTTTCGGGATCGGTGACATCATGTCGCGCGCATTGTACGCGCGCAGGGAGGGGGCCGCTAGCGCCAGCCGATAGCGATGCTGCCGGCGCGCGTGCGCACGCGGACTGTTGGCGCATCCTTCGGCGGTGCGGAGGCCTTGGAGCGCAGCGGCAAGTCGGAGTGGACGGAGCCTGCGGTTGCCTCTGCGTCGAGGAAGAAAACGCTGTCAGAATCGAGAGAAAGGCGCACCGAGCCGCTGATCACGCTGATGTCGAACTGGCCGCGCACGGGGCCTTCGTAGCGGACCGTCCCGCTGACAGCGTTGACGCTCAACGCGCCGCCGACGTCGGAGATGCTGGCGGAACCGCTCTTCGTCTGCACATCCAGGTTGCCGCGCACACCTTCGATCTGCACGGTGCCGCTGCGCGCGCTGACGCGGCTGTTTGACTTGCAGTTGCTCACGCGAATGCCGCCGCTGCGCGACTCGATAGTCAGCGTGCCGCCGATCGTGTCGGCCTGTGTGGTGCCGCTACTGGACGAGAGGTGGGCGTCGCGCTCGATCTCGCGGACAGCCAGCCGGCCGCTCCTGGCGGTCGCTTCCAGGGGACCCCTGATGCGTTCGACCTCGATGCGGCCGCTGCGATTGGAAATGTTCGCCGCGCATTCGCGCGAGACTGTGATCAGGTAATCGATGCGGGGTGTGCGGCTGAAGAAGAGAAACGGGTGCGGCCGGAGGAGCGACGGCGCTCGCACGGTGATGCGATCGCCTTCCTGCCGGATGCCGCGCGAGATCAGCTCGGCCTGATCGTCCGCCTCCTCTTCGCCTTCGCCCCAGAGGTGAGCGACCACCTCGACGCGAGCTTGCCGTGTGTCGTCGCCGCGGACGTGAACGGTGCCGGCTCGGTTCTCGACGGCGAGCTCAACTTCGTGCGGTGTGTCGAACTCGCGCGTGAAGGTCCGGATGTACTCCATGTTCCTTACCAATCGGGCTCCTCTATCCAGCGCCGCGGACTCCAGCGCCAGTGGCGGTGCTCCGAGTGACCGTCGAACATGCGCCACGGCCGGAAGCGAAAGAGATGCAGTCCAGACAGCACCGCGAGTGTGACGAGCCAGTTGCGCGTCGGATCGACCGTTCCGGTCACGAGCAGGAGGGCGATGATGAAGATCGTGATGGGGAACATACCTACCTGCCCTCCGGTGCGTGCGCCAGGGCGAGCTGTTCGCCGGCCGTCGAGTCGAGCCGGAGCCCGAGCCGGACCATGGCGTTCGCGAGCGTGTGACGCACGCCTTCGGCGTGGCCAAGCTCGGGCGCGGCGGGGCGCTGCGCGGCGAGCTGTTGTTGCCGCTGCTGATTCAAAATCTCCGCGACGAGCCAGGTGTACTGATCCATGTCGTTCCTCCTTACTCCGGGCCGACCCAGCCGGACAGCCGCTGGCCCGGACCGTGGCGGCGGTGGCGTCGATGCTGGCGCTCCTCTTCGTCCGCCGGCTCGGGCGGCTCCGCGTTGCGGAGCGCGCGAGCCAGCACGCGCAGGAACCACGAGTTCGCGGAGAGGCTGGCCTTCGCGGCCGCCTCGGTCGCGAGGTCCTTCAGCTCCGCCGGCACGCGCAGGGTGATCTTCTCCATGTCGCCGCCTTCGCCGAACGACCAGACCGTCTCTTCCGAGCCGGCGGGCTCCACCGAGCGTACGTGGGCGTCCAAGACGCCGGGGCGGTACGAGAGGGTGATCTGGTAGTGAGCGCCCACCTGCTGGTTGACCGACTCGGCGAACTGCGACAGCAGATCGAAGACGGCACGCTCGAGCGGAGAGCGGGCGGCATCGATATAGGCCTCGATCTGCTTGCGGCGCTCCTCGTTGTCGACGACGGCGAGCAGGCTCTTGAGCGACTGAAAGATGCTGTCGGTCGTGAACTCGGTCATGCCAACTCCTTCACCATCAGGTGCCGCCCTGCGATACCCGTGATCCGTTCGTAAGCGGCGTCCGTCTTTGTCTCCGCGATGCGGAAGCCGTGGCGCTCGTACAGATGGCGGGCCGGGTTCGACGTGGTCGTCGAGAGCGCCATGTGGGTGTGGCCCAGCCTGCGCGCCTCGGCCTCCGCGTAATCAAGTAGCGCGCCGCCGATGCCCCGGTTGCGGTGCGCCGGGTCGACGTCTAGCTCGGCGATGTAGTAGCTGCCTTCGGGCGCGTCGACCTGGACGCGTTGCCGCGCCTGGAGGCGGGGCAGTGCCGTAACGAGGCTCACGCCGAGGATACGCAGCGCCAGCCATGCGACTCGCGGCGTCACCTGGAAGCTGTTGACCGGCGGCCCGGCCTGGATGATGCCGACGACCTCACCGTCGAGCTCTGCCACGGTCGTGCGCTGCCACCCCTGTGGGCTGTCGGGTAGCCGCACCCATCCCATGCCGAACTCGCGCGCCGCCTCAACACAGCCGGCGATGGCGACCGCCTCCTGGCCTGGGTCGCCGGCGATGATCTCGGCGATGCGCTTCGCGTCTTCTGCGCGTGCCTTTCGGATCGTGAGGTCTTGCATCGCTGCCTCTTTGGTGCGAACGGGGACTTCGGCCATCGGGCTCCTTCGTATCCGCTGGCTCGATGCCAGCATGGTGATGGCACTATAATGCCATACCGCCAGCGGCCTGTCAAGCCCCCTACGGCCGTTTATTTGGACGAAATTTCCCGCTCGTTGTTGGCCGGCGAAGGGCCGTGTTACCATGCGCTCTTGGAGGGATCGCATAGTGGTCTAGTGCGGCCGCCTGCTAAGTGGTTACCCGGGGAAACTTGGGTCATGGGTTCGAATCCCATTCCCTCCGCCACCGCACTCGAAGTTGGAAGCTGGAAGCTCGAAGCTGGATCGACTCGCCGCTAAAGTTCCAGCCTCTAGCCTCCAGCTTCTAAGTTTCTCGAACGCACAAGGGAGC
>JBGQHA010000045.1:0-10838 GCA_041497735.1 Dehalococcoidia bacterium
GAGGCGTTCGCGGCGGCGAACTCACAGCCGTACTCCCACCTGCATCAGGCAGGCGTGGGCGTCGGCGGGCACTGCGTCCCCGTGTACCCCTATTTTCTGCAGAGCGAGTCGCTGCTGCTGACACCGGCAGCCCGGAAGATCAACGACTCGATGGCGTCGTACGGCGTCGAGAAGCTGGAGCGCGCGCTCGGCTCGTTGCGCGGAGCAACGGTGCTTGTGCTGGGGCTGGCGTACCGCCCAAACGTGAAGGAGGCGGCGAACTCCAGCGCGCTCTTGCTAGCGAAGGCGCTGCGCGAGGGTGGCGCGCGCGTTCTCGTGCACGATCCGCTGTTCTCCGCGGAAGAGATACGCTCGTTTGGCCTCGAGCCCGCGGCGAGCCTGCCGCCGGAGCGCATCGATGCGCTCGTTGTGCAAGCGTGGCACGACGCTTACCGGGATCTGGATCTCCGATCGTTCTCGGGCTGCCGGGCGGTGCTCGATGGCCGTAACGCGCTCGATCGGAAGACCGTCGAGGCGGCCGGAATGCGGTATATCGGGATCGGCAGGTAGCGACTCGTTACCGCGCCCGCGGCATGTGCGTCGCGCCGCTCGTGATCGGCTCGTCGATGTTGAGATCGCCGTTCCGGATCTTGATGTTGAAGCCGCACTCCGGGTTCACGCAGGCCCAGGCCTTGTAGTGAATGGGCGCCCCCTGACCGCCGAAGTCGGAAAGAGGTACAAGTTCACCCTGTTTGCACCTCTGGCATTTGGGCAGGCTGCTGAGCTCCACCGGGCCACCTCCGCTCTCTCGCCAAGATTCGCCCCCTCGTTCACCGGCTAAGCGCGACCGGTTCGCCAGGGCAATAGGGAGTATACAGCCTCGCGAAGGGTGTTTTACAGACTGTTAACGCCTCCTTATCGGCGGCTTAGCGCGCAAGAGGGAGGATGGAGGGGAGGGCGGACCGCCATTCGCCGCTGGAACGCCGAAAAGCCAAGCTAAAGGCAGGGAGCCTGGGCGGTCCGCCCCTTTCGTATTACGGCCTCTCTATCCGCGTTATAGTAAAGAACACGCGCTCGCATAGGCGCGGGAGGACTGAGCGCTCCATGGCGAATACCATCCTTGTCGTTGACGACGAGAAGAACATCGTCCAGCTTGCCCGGCTGTACCTAACCAAGGAAGGCTTTCGTGTCGAGGCGGCCTACGACGGCGCCGAGGCGCTGGAGAAGGCCAAGCTTCTGCGTCCCGATCTGATCGTGCTCGACCTCATGATGCCGGAAGTGGACGGCCTGGCCGTCTGCCGGGAGCTGCGCAAGACGAGCAACGTGCCGGTGATCATCCTGACCGCCCGCGGCGATGACGTCGACCGTATCGTGGGGCTCGAGCTCGGCGCGGACGACTACGTCACGAAGCCGTTCAATCCCCGAGAGCTCGTCGCGCGCGTGAAGGCGGTCCTGCGCCGCGGCCGTCAGGAGCTGAACGAACAGCCGGTGTTGCAGGTTGACGGCCTGCGGCTCGATGTCGCCCGCCGGGAGGTGACCGTCGAGGGCACACCTGTCACGCTACGCGCGAAGGAGTTCGATCTGCTCACTGCCTTCATGCGCCATTCGGGTATCGTCCTCGATCGCGAGCGCCTGTTGCAGATCGTGTGGGGCGCTGACTATTACGGCGACACGCGCACCATTGACGTCCACGTTGCCTGGCTGCGCGAGCGCCTCTCCGGCGCGAAGCGCGTCAAGATTCAGACGGTGTGGGGCGTCGGCTACAAGTTGGTGGTAGACAGCGATGCTCCGGAGCCTTAACTCCCGCCTGCTCCTCGCGTTCGCCTTCGTCATCGTCCTCTCACTCGCGATTTCGGCGGTAGGGACGCTCTTGCTGCTGCGCGGCCGCCAGCAGCAGTCGGCCGAGGAACGGGTGGGCCGGCTGGCGGAGCCGGTGACGCTTGCCGTCGCGCTGCTGGAACAGGCGAACGTCAGCTCCGCCGTGATCAACAACGCTGTCGGCGACTACGCCCAGAGCTTCGATGTGCGCATCATCCTTGTCAACAGCAGCGGCGTTGTCGTCTCGGACACCGGCTCCCGGCTGACCGGGTCAACGCTCGACTTCTTCAACAATCCCTCGGTCTCGTATGTCACCCGTGGCGGCGCGCAGTTCCGAAAGCTGAACTACAACGCCGATGGGGAGCAGCTCGTCCTGTTTGCGCCGGTGCCCGACAGCGTGCAGCTCCAGACGAACCAGCTCGCGCAGCTCCAGGCCACGGTGTATAGCCTGTCCGCGTCCGGCGTCTCTCAGGAGACACTGCGTAGTCTGGTGCAGGGTCTCCTGAGCGACCCCACACGGCCCTCCGCGCTGCCGCCGCCGCCGCTGCGGCCGATCGTCGTCGTGCCTGAGCAGGAGATCGCCTCGGCCTGGCGCGATGTGGTCCCCCAGCTCGCCATCGCCGGCGGCATTGCGCTGCTGGCGTCCGTCATCGTCGCGACGTTGATCTCGCGCTCGGTGACGGGCCGCCTCGCCCGCGTCACGCGCGCCGCGCGCGAGATGGCGCTGGGCAACTACGACCAACAGGTGAACGTGCGCGGCCAGGACGAGGTGGGGCGGCTGGCGCAGGGCTTCAATGTGATGGCGCGGCAGGTGAGCCAGTCAGACCGCATGATGCGCGACCTGCTCGCGAACGTCTCGCACGAGCTGAAGACGCCGCTTACGTCGATCCAGGGCTTCTCGCAGGCGCTGGAGGAGGACGCGATCTCCTCGCCGGAGGACCGCAAGCAGGCCGCGCGCATCATCAACGACGAGACCCAGCGCATGCGGCACCTCGTCGATGACCTCATCGACCTGTCCCGGCTTGAGTCCGGCCAGATCGTGATGCAGCAGAACCGGATCGATCTTGCGTCCCTGCTGCGCGCCTGCGTCGGCCGCTTCACGTGGCAGCTCCGCGACGCGAACGCCGCCATCCAGCTCGAGCTGCCGTCGCTGCCACCGATTCACGGCGACGAGCTGCGGTTGGAGCAGGCGTTCACGAACCTGATCGATAACGCAGTGCGCCACACGCCGAAGGGTGGCTCGATCACCGTCAGCGCGGCTGCGAAGAACGGCAGCGTGCGCGTCGCCGTGCACAATACAGGCTCCTTCATCCCGGCCGCGGAGCTGCCACGCATCTTCGAGCGCTTCTTCCAGGTCGATCCGAGCCGCACGCGCGGCAGGGGCGGCTCCGGCCTCGGCCTGGCCATCGCGAGTGAGGTCGTGCAGGCGCATCACGGCGCCATCACCGCCACGAGCGATCAGCAGGAAGGCACGGAGTTCGTCGTGACGCTGCCGGTCGGCGCGAAGGGTTAGGCAAGCCGCGGAATCCAACCCGCGGACATGCGTCTAACCCGAGCCGTGCTTCAGCAGCCAGTACTCCAGCGCGTCGTTGAGTGCGAGCCACGAGGCTTCGATGATGTCGGTTGACGCGCCGACCGTGCTGGCGGTTCCTTCGTCGTGCGTCGACTCGATCAGCACGCGCACGGACGCACCCGTGCCGGCGGCGGTATCGATGATGCGCACCTTGTAGTCGATGAGCTTCACGCCCTCGAGCACGGGATAGGCGCCCACCAATGCCTTGCGCACGGCCGCATCGAGCGCGTTCACCGGCCCGTTTCCGTCGGCCGCGGTCTGCACCAGCTCCTCGCCGACGCGCACCTTCACCATCGCCTCGGCCTGCATCTCCAGGCCGCGGTCCTCGGCGCGTTTGGCCCGTCGCTCCACGACCCAGAAGTCGACGAGCTCGAATGGCTGCACGTAGCCGGGCAACGACCGGCGGACGAGCAGCTCGAACGACGCTTCTGCGCCCTCGTACTGGAAGCCGCGGCTCTCCTGCTGCTTGATCAGCTCGAGCACGCGCCGAGCGTCGTCTCGCTCGAGATCGAGGCCCACGTTGCGCATGCTCTCCAGCAGGCCGCGGCTGCCCGCGAGCTCCGACACAAGCAGCGACTGGCGGTTGCCGACGACCTCCGGCGGCACGTGCTGGTACGACGACTCGGACTTCACGACGCCGTCGGCATGGTAGCCCGCCTTGTGCGCGAAGGCGCTCGCGCCCGCGTACGGCTGGTAGGGGTACGGCACCATGTTCACGATCTCGCTCACGTAGTGCGAGACCTCCGTTAGCCGCGCGAGCTGGTCGTCCGTGACAACGTCGAGGCCCATCTTGAGCTTGAGGTTCGCGATGATGCTGAGCAGATCGGCGTTGCCGCAGCGCTCGCCGTAGCCGTTCACGCAGCCCTGCACGTGCACGCAGCCCTCAGCGACCGCGGCGAGGGTGTTCGCCACGGCGAGGGCGGCGTCGTTGTGCGTATGGATGCCGAGTGGGACGTCGACGGCCTCCCGCGCGGCGCGCACCGCCTCGACGAGCTTGGGCGTGATCGTGCCGCCGTTCGTGTCGCAGAGGACGAGGCACGTCGCGCCGGCTGAGGCCGCCGCTTTCAGGCACTGCAGGGCATACTTGGGATCGGACGCGTAGCCGTCGAAGAAGTGCTCCGCGTCGAAGAAGACCGCCTTACCGTGCTTCTTGAGGAAACGGACCGTATCCGCGATCATCGCCAGGTTCTCCTCGCCCGTCGTCTCGAGCACGTCGCGGACATGCACGTCGCTCGCCTTGCCGACGATGCACACGGCCTGCGTGCCCGCGTCGACGAGCGCGCGCAGGCTTGCGTCGTCGTCTGCGTTGGTACCGGCCTTGCGGGTGCTGCCGAACGCGACGAGCTTAGCGCGCAGCGGCAGCTCCTTCGCGCGCGCGAAGAACTCCTCGTCCTTGGGGTTCGAGCCGGGATAGCCGCCTTCGATGTAATCGACGCCCAACTCATCGATCTTGCGGGCGATCTTCAGCTTGTCTTCAACAGAGAGCGAGATGCCCTCCATCTGGGCGCCGTCTCGCAGCGTCGTGTCGTAGAGTTCCAGTCGCATGGTGGGGTTACCTCCGTTCGGTGGGGTCCGCCGAAGGCGAACCCGGGCTAGACGATCGGCGCGGAGGCGTCGCCGATCGGCCGCCCCCGACGAAGTCGGGGGCTTGAGGCAACCTCCAGGAGGCTCATCGCGAGCGATGCGTGAGCTTTCATATCGTCATAACGATAGCAGATGCCGTCGTCGCCAGCGAGGTAGGAAATCCCCTACTTCGGGCGCACTCCTAGTCGAACATCAGGACGGTCCGCGCCACCTCGCCCGCCTTCATCGCGCGGAAGGCCTCGTTCACGTCCTCCAGCCTTCCGCGACGGGTAATCATGTCATCGAGGTTGAGGCGGCCCTGGTAGTAGAAGTCGATGTAGTGCGGCATGTCGACGCGGAAGCGGTTGGAGCCCATCGAGCTCCCCTGGATCTTGCGCTCGCCCAAGAACTTTGGCCCGTCGATCTCCACCTTCTGCCCGACCGGGATCATGCCGATGATCGTCGCCGTGCCCCCGGGTGCCAGCACGTCGAACGCCTGCTCGGCGGCCTTCTTCAGCCCGATCGCCTCGAACGAATACTCGACGCCGCCGCCCGTCATTTCGATCACCGCTGCCACCGGGTCGTGCGACGACGCGTCGACGACGTGGGTGGCACCCATCTCCTTCGCGAGCGCCAGCTTACTTTCGATCATATCGATGGCGATAATCATCCGCGCGCCGGCGATGCGCGCGCCCTGGATCGCCGCGAGGCCGACGCCGCCCGCGCCGAACACCGCTACGGTCGATCCCGGCACCACCTTTGCGGTGTTGAGTGCCGCGCCGACGCCGGTCATGACACCGCAGCCGATGAGCGCGGCGCGGTCGAGCGGCATGTCATCGCGGATCTTCACGATCGCGTTCTCGTGGAGGAGCATGCGCTCGGCGAAGCTGGAGATGTTCGCGAACTGGGCAACCGGCGCGCCGTTGTTCGCAAAGGTCAGCTTTGGTGGATCGGACGCTGCGCGCATGCGATCGGGGCTGCGGCAGAGGTTCGGATGGCCGGTGAGGCACTGTTCGCAGCTCCCGCAGAACACGGAGAGGCAGGCGATGACGTGATCGCCCGGCTTGACGTACGTGACGAGGTCACCGACTTCCTCGACGACGCCGGCGGCCTCATGGCCGAGCACAGCGGGCGCGGCAAACGGATACAGGCCGTCGACGAAGTGGAGGTCGCTATGACAGACACCTGTCGCCGCCGTGCGCACAAGCACCTCGCGCGCCATCGGCTTGTCGATCTCGAGCTGTTCGATCGTGAGGGGCTGGTGCGCTCCGTGGAACACTGCTGCTTTCATACGTTAGCTCCTTGGGGTGTGGTGCCGCAGTGTATGATGCCGCCTGCGCTCAAGGCAAGCGCGCCTCCGATTCGGCTACTCGCTTGGTGCGTCGCTGGAGTCCGGACCGGACTCGGGGAGCGGGCAGGCTCAGCAGCCGGGCTCGCCGTAATTCCCGCAGCAGTTCTTCGGCGGGATGCCAAAGCGACGGCTGTAGTTGCGCATCGCCACGAAGAACTTGTCGAAGAACGGCAGGTCCGATTCGTGCCAGTTGGTGAACGCATCGTGCAGGCTCGGGCGGATCTTGGGGCGTTCGTCTCCCATCGCTTCCTCACTTCTTCGCCGCGGCTAGCTTCCGCTTCGTGTACTCGATAATGCCGCCCGCTGCGAGCAGCTCTAGCAGGAACGGCTCGTACGGCTTCGCGACCCAGACCTCCTCGGTCGTCAGATCGCGGATCGTGCCCGTCGCGAGGTCGACGTCGAGCTCGTCGCCGGCGTGTATCGCGTCGACGGCCTCCGGGCACTCGAGCACCGGCAGCCCCTGGTTGATCGCGTTGCGGAAGAAGATTCGCGCGAAGCTCTTGGCGATGACGCAGCTCACACCCGCGCCCATGATGCTGATCTGCGCGTGCTCTCGAGACGAGCCGCAGCCGAAATTCACATCAGCGACGATGAAATCGCCGGGCTGCACGCGCTGGGCGAAGTCGGGCTGCTCGCTGT
Source organism: Dehalococcoidia bacterium (assembly GCA_041497735.1). Classification (GTDB taxonomy): domain Bacteria; phylum Chloroflexota; class Dehalococcoidia; order DSTF01; family RBG-16-68-14; genus JBBDXS01. The sequence continues at coordinate 6,924 of JBGQHA010000045.1, forward strand.
TCTCCATGCAGTGCTCGCCCAGCTCCGTCGGGTCTGTGGTGACCAGGAACTTTGCCGGGATGATCTGGTCGGTATCGATATGCGCGCCGAACTTGTGCGCCTTGCCTTGCATGGTCATTCCACCGCTACCTTTCCTATCACCTCTTCAGGGTGGACGATGCGCCCCGCGACGGCGGCTGCGGCCGCCAGCGGCGGGTTGACGAGGAAGACCTCGGCCTTCGGGTGGCCCATGCGCCCAGGGAAGTTCCGGTTCGAGGTCGAGACACAGCGCTCGCCCTCGGCCAGGACGCCGTAGTAGCCGCCCAGGCACGGGCCGCACGTCGCGGCGCTCACCTGACAGCCTGCCTCGGTAAACACCTCGATCAGGCCCTCCTTCAGGGCCTCCAGAAAGATGTCCTGCGTCGCAGGGATGACGATGCAGCGTACCCACGGCGCGACGTGCTTGCCGCGCATAATCTCGGCCGCTTCGCGTAGGTCCTCCATGCGCGCGTTCGTGCACGAGCCGATGAACACCTGGTCGATCTTGATGTCCATGTTCGCGACTTCCGAGATCGTCTTCGTGTTGCCCGGCGAGAACGGCATGGCGATCGTCGGCTCGATCTTCGACGCGTCGAACTCGTAGGTCGACTCGTAGCGAGCGTCGTCGTCCGGCTCGAAGACGGTCCACGCGTGCTTGGCGCGCGGCCGGACGTATTCGAGCGTCACCTCGTCGACGCACATCATGCCAGCTTTGCCGCCCGCTTCCGCAGTCATGTTCGTGATCGTGAAGCGCGCGTCCATCGACATGTCCGCGAGCGCCTCGCCCTCGAACTGCATCGCCTTGTACGTCGCGCCGTCCGTGCCGATGACACCGATCGTGTGCAGGATCAGGTCCTTGCTGCGGGTCCACGTTGGCATCTTGCCGTGGTAGAAGATGCGCATCGTCTCCGGCACCTTCATCCACGTCTCGCCCGTCGCCATCGCGACCGCGACGTCGGTGCTGCCCATACCCGTCGCGAACGCGCCCAGCGCACCGCACGTTGGCGTGTGGGAGTCGGCGCCGCAGTAGACGTCGCCGGGGACGACATGGCCCTTCCAGGGAAGCAGGATGTGCTCGATGCCTGCCTGGCCCTGCTCGTAATAGACGCAACCGCTCTCCTTGGCGAAGTCGCGCATGATGCGGCACTGCTCCGCGGACGCCACGTCCTTGGCCGGCGCGAAATGCGACGGCACCATGATCACGCGGTCTTTCGCGAACACGTCCTTTACGCCCAGCTTGCGGAACTGCTCGATGGCGATGGGCGCGGTGATGTCGTTGGCCATCACGAGGTCGACCTTGACGGTGATCAGGTCGCCTGGTGAGACCTCCTTCTTGCCGCTGTGCGCGGCGAGGATCTTTTCGGCTAGTGTCATACCCATCTGATTTGCCTCTCGTTTCGACTACGGGCTCGTGCGTACTTCGGCGTCGGCGCGGCGCTGGACGAAGAGCGCGCGGTTGAGCGCGTTCATGTACGCCTTCGCGGACGCGACGATGATGTCTGTGTCGGCGCCACGGCCGACGTATGTGCGGCCGTCGCTCTCGACCCTGATCGTCACCTCTCCCTGCGCATCGATGCCCTGCGTCACGCTCTTCACCGAGAATTCGGTGAGCACATTCGGCACCTGGATGATGCGATTGATCGCCCGGTACACCGCATCGACCGGCCCCGTGCCCAGCGCTGCGTCGGCCATGACTGCGCCGTCCGGTGAGATTAAACGTACCGTAGCCGTCGGCGTGGCGTGATCGCCGCAGGCCACCTGCACGAAATCGAGGTGGTAGACTTCCTCGCTCGTGCGCATCTTGTCCGCGACGAGCGCCTCCAGATCGCGGTCGTCGACCTCGAGCTTCTTGTCGGCGAGCTCCTTGAATGCGAGGAAGGCCCGGTTGAGCTCCTCGTCCGTGAGCTCGTAGCCGAGCGCTTCCAAGCGCGCCTTGAAGCCGTGTCGGCCCGAGGTCTTGCCCAGCACGATCTCGGCGCCGCCGGACGGCCAGCCGATCGCGCGGGCGTCCATGATCTCGTACGTCTCGCGCATCTTCAGGATACCGTCCTGGTGGATGCCGGACTGGTGCCGGAACGCGTTCGCGCCGACGATCGCCTTATTCGGCTGCACGCTCATGCCCGTCAGGTCGGCGACGAGCCGGCTTGTTCGATAGATGTGGATCGGGTTGATGTTCGTCTCGATGCCGAAGAAGTCGCTCCGCGTCCGGATCGCCATCGCCACTTCCTCCAGCGAAGCGTTGCCGGCGCGCTCGCCGATGCCGTTCACGCACACCTCGACCTGCCGTGCGCCCGCGCGCACCGCCGCCAGCGAGTTGGCGACGGCCAGGCCCAGGTCGTTGTGGCAGTGCACGGAGACGACGGCCTTGTGGATGTTGGGCACGTTCTCGAAGATCGCGCGGATGAACCGCTCGAACTCCTCGGGCACCGTGTAACCAACGGTATCCGGGATGTTCACCGTCGTGGCGCCGGCATCGATGCACTGCGCGAGCATGGTGTAGACGTACTCCCACTCGGCGCGGGCCGCGTCCATCGGGCTGAACTCCACGTCCTCGCAGTACTGCTTTGCGCGCGCGACCTGGGTGCGGGCCATCTCGAGCACCGTATCCCGGTCCTTGTGGAGCTGGTGCATCAGGTGGATGTCGGAGACGGAGAGGAAAACGTGGATGCGCTTGCGCGCGGCGTCCTTCAGCGCGACATTCGCAGCGTCGACCGCCGCCGGATGGGCGTGGGCGAGCGCGGCGATGACCGGCCTGCGCACCGCGCGCGCCACGGCCGCGACGGCCTCCAGGTCGCCCTGGGACGTGAGCGGGAAGCCCGCCTCGATGATGTCCACGCCCAGCTTGTCGAGCTGCTGCGCGATCTCGATCTTGTCCTCGGCCGTGAGCGCCACGCCCGGCGACTGTTCGCCGTCACGGAGCGTCGTGTCGAAGATGAGTACTTTCTCTACCATGATGTGTTGCTCAACCTCCAATCGAAATGAGTCTGGCGGCGCCCTTCAGGCCCCCTCGCCCTCTCGAGCAGGGGGCCGGCGCAGGTTGAGCGACAGCCTTTCGAACGTACGCATGCTCAGTTCTTCTCCAGAACCGTCTCCCAGTCGTTCGCGTGCCCTTCTTCAGTCGCGAGCGTCCCCTCGTACATGCGGCGCGTGACCGGATCGTCTTCTTTCTCCGCGAGCTTCACGTAGCGCTTGTACATCTCGATGGCGCGGTACTCACCATCGAGGTCGTCCTGCAACATCTTCCGCAGATCGCCGCCCACGGCGATCGGGTGCAGCTCCACCGTCAAGTCGCCGCCGAGCAAATCGATGCGCTCCGCGAACGCGTACGCGTGGCGCATCTCGTCTATCGAATGCTTCTCGAACAAATCGATGATCGCCGGCGAGGCGATACCCTTCGCCATCACGTGGTGCCACTGGTACTGGATGATCGAAGCCAGCTCGTCGGACACCGAGACGTTGAGCGCGTCGATGAGTGGCGACTTCTTCTTCGCCTCGGCCTTGGGCGCGGGCTGCCCGGCCGCGTCCGCGAGCAGCTTTTCGAGCCCGTGCGCGTGGTCCTCCGTCTCGCCCAGGATCTCCTCCGCGATCACGCGCGTCACCGGGTCGTCCGCGGCGCGCGCCATCGCGACGAGCTTGCGGTACATCTCGACAGCCTTCCTCTCGGCCTCGAGGTTGTCGCGCAGCATGCGCCCAACGTCGCCGTGCGCGCCGGGGGTGATCGCGTCGATGGCGGTCGTCGGTACCCCTCCGAGCAGGTCGATGCGCTCGGCGATGCGTTCGGCGTGCTTCATCTCCACCATCGAGACCGCCTTGAATTTCTCGGCGATCGCGGCGCTGTGCATCCCGCGCGCCTGGATGTGGTGCCAGAGATACTGAATGATCGAGGCGAGCTCCTCC
>JBGQHA010000046.1:0-10797 GCA_041497735.1 Dehalococcoidia bacterium
CGACGTAGAACGTCCCGCCGGGCTTCACGAAATGGGCGGCCACGCGAGCCCAGCGCGGGATGTCCGGGAGCCAGTTAAGCGCGCCGTACGAGGTGTAGACGATATCGAATTGGCCGTCTAGGTTTTCCGGCAGCTCGTAGACGTTCGATTGCAGGAAGCGCGCGTCGATGCCGCACTCCGCCGCGAGCGCGCGCGCCGCCTCGATCGCGGGCGCCGAGAAGTCGATGCCGGTGACGACCGCGCCTTCGCGCGCCCAGGAGAGCGTGTCCAGCCCGAAGTGACACTGCATATGCAGGAGCGTCTTGCCGCGCACGTTGCCAAGCTCCTCGCGCTCGAGGGGCCGCAGTTTCGATTTGCCGGTTTTGAACGCGGCGACGTCGTACACGCCGGACGCGACATGGATCGGGACGCACTCGTCCCAGTGGCGTCGGTTAGTCTCCATGTGCTCGTTCATCGCTAGTCGCCGGCGACGGCCACTTCGCGGCGGATCTGGATGTGCCGCAAGATATCGGCGCGACTGACGATGCCGACGAGCAGCCGCCCGTCGACGACGGGCACCTGGTTGACGTCCCACTCGGCCATGAGCTGCATGACGTGCATCGCCGTCTCGTTCGGTGATACCGTGTGTAGGCGCTCGATGGGCGTCATGACGCGATAGACGGTCGTCTCGGGCCAGCGCTCTCGCTCCAGGTGGCGGACGTCGGTGAGCGTGATCAGGCCGAGCAGCTCCTGGCCAGCCATGACGGGATAGGCGCGCCCGTGACCGGCCAGCATGTGCCCGTCCACCAGCTCGGCGAGGCTGAGATCGGGCGCGATCGGAACGTAGTCCGTCCGCGCGAGCTGCATCACGGAGACGCCTTCGAGCACGGTCTGCAACAGCATCTGCTGATAGCTGGTCGACGAGGCATTGCGCAAGAACATGCCGATGAGGAACATCCAGATCCCGCCGATGGGGTTCCAGAAGAACTGGATCGCTCCGCCGGCCATCAGCAGGTACGCGACGCCCTCGCCGGTGCGCGCGGCAGTGCGCGTGGCGCGGAGCTGGTTGCGGTTGCGCCACCAGACGAACGCGCGAAATACCCGGCCGCCGTCGAGCGGGAAGCCGGGCAGCATGTTGAACGCCGCGATGACGGCGTTGATGAACGCGAGATAGGCGGCGATCGACGATTCGTCCGGCGCGGGTCCGCGCAGGATGATCCAGAGGAGGGCGAAGATCGCGCCGATGGCCAGGCTAGTGAGCGGCCCGACGATGGCGATCTGGAACTCCTCGCCGGGGGACTGCGCCTCGCGGCCGAGGTTGGAGACGCCGCCGAAGACGAAGAGCGTGATGTTGTTGACCGGGATGCCCTTGGCTTTCGCGACGAGCGAGTGCGATAGCTCGTGCGCCAGGATGGAGCTGAAGAAGATCAGCGCGATGATGACGCTGACGATCCAGCGCCGCTCCGCCGACCAACCGGGTATGAACTGGTGCAGGACGCCGTCCTTGCCACCGAACGACCAGGTGAGCAGGGCGAAGATGAAGACCCAGCTCCAGTGCACGCCGATCTCGATGCCGGCGATCTTGCCGATCTTGATCGAGCTCAGCATTGGTGCGCTGTGGACAAGCGTCCGTGTGTCGTCATGGTGTTCGTCCTCAGTGTACTGAACGCGGGCCTACGGCTGGGCGACGTCGACGGCCAGGCGGTAGGGGTCAGTGAGGGCGATGACCCGGAAATCGACCTGCTGAGTGAGCAGTACGACCCACGTGACATACCCCTCGAAGTCACAGCTTCGCACGGCTTGCACAATGGAGGGGAGCCCGGGGCTGATCGATGTGCTGCCGAATGTCGGGCTGCCCTGCTCGTCGTGGGCGTCGGCCGGTGTGAAGTTCACCTGCAATGACGCCTGGCCCGCGGGGACCGGGATGGCTTCTCCGGAGCCGCACTGAGCGGGATCGGTGACATACTGGACGGTATAGCTGGTCGGCGCGCCGGTGAACTCGAACGTGATGCGGTCGTAGCCGTTCTGCGCAGCCGCGCGCACGTCGACGAGCTGGCCGGGGAAGGGTGTCGCACTGCCGGTGCCGAGTGAGCCCGCGACAGGATCGCGTGCGCCGACGAAGGGCGTCGGGCTCGGCGTGGGCGCCGTCGCCGTGGTTGCGGGGCTCGCCGTGCCGGCGGCTGTCGAGGGCGCGCCGGTGGCGGGTCTTGTGGCCGTGGGCGAGGGCTTGGCCTTGCCGCCGCTGCACGCGGCGAGCATCGCGACGAGCGCGCCTGCGAGCAGCATCCCAGCGATCTTGATCACGTCCGTGCTCCTGGACCCCCGCGCGTCCGGTTACCAGTATGCCAACGCCGCTCGCGAGGGGCTAGTCGGCAGCCATGACTGTCATTCCGAGCGCCAGCGAGGAATCTGATCGCTCGCGAATTCGGTCTGTCTTCCTCAAGGGATCAGACCCTTCGCTTCGCTCAGGGTGACAACCTTTGCTAGTCGAAGGCGGTGAGCAGCTCTTGCAGCGCCTGCATCTGGCCGCCCGAGGTGGACGACGGGACGAGGATCGGCGTCTTGACGCCGGCCGCGTACCAGGCCTCGACGCCCTCGCGCACCTCGCTCGCGCTGCCGTAGAGCGTGACATCGGAGAGCCAGCGCTCGTTCATGATCGAGGTCACCTTATCCTGCTCGCCAGCCGCGAGCGCCTTGCGGATGGCCGCCATCTCCTCGCTGTAGCCGGCCTCGATCCAATAGTTCTGGTAGTTGGGCAGCATGGCGTATCCGGTGAGCGTCTTGCGCATCACCTCGGCGGCCGCGGGCTTGTCGTCGGAGATGCAGGTCGGGATCATGTTGCCGACGAAGAAGGTCTGCGACTCGCGCTTCTCTTTCGGCAGGTAGGAGAGCGACTGCTGCATGTGCGATCGCGCGCCGTTGGCCCACACGACGCCCTCCGCGATCTCGCCGGCGAGCTGTACCATGCGCTTGCGCAGCGTGGCGAGCACGATCGGCGGCAGCTCGATGCGGGGCACGGCGCGCAGCCCCTCGACGAACTTGCGCACGTCCTCGAGCGGCTTGCCGGCCGTGATGCCGTAGCGGCGGTGCACCGGCGCGTGGCTCACGCCGACGCCGAAGACGAAACGGCCGCCGCTCACCTCGTGGATGAACGACGCCGACTGCGCGAACTCGGCGACGTGGCGCGTGTAGATCGGCTGGATCGAGGTGCCGAGAGCGATCTCGTTCGTCTTGAGCGCGATGGCGAGACAGAGGCCGAGGCCGTCGCCGGCGAGGCTCGGTGCGTAGATGCCGGAGAAGCCGCGCCGCTCGATCTCTTGCGCGAGCTCGATCGTGGCCAGGCGGCGTCCGGGCACGGCGACGAGGCTGATCGCTGGCTTCTTCATACTGCTCCTTTCGGCGGCGCATGATACGGCCGACGCCTGCGGCGTCGAGGGCGGGTCTGAAGACCCGCCCCTACGTTCCGCATCGAATCGAGGGCGGCCACATCGGGCCGCCCCTACGGTTCCGGCGCTACTCTTGTGTCACCTGCAGCGCTGCTCCAGCAGCTCTCGGATCTCGCGGACGGTGGCGTCGCGCCAGCCGGCCCAGACGGGCCCGTGCTGGAAATCGACATACGCCTGGATCGCCTTCTGGCGGTCTTCCTGGGAGATGTCCTGATTGCGGAGCGGCTCATTGATCTCGCGCAGGCTGTGCATCTCCTCCTGCGCCAGCTTGGGCCGCTCGATCCAGTGGGCGATGTACTGCATGTCGCGGGTGTAGAAGACGAAGGTGGGGATCGATTCGGACTCGCCGTTGTTGAGGAACTCCGCCATGATGTCCTTGTGCTGGTCGCGGGAGAAGACGCGCAGCTCCATACCGCTCGCTTCGGCCACCTTGGCCATCACCGGCAGCCCGCGGAAGACGTCGGGGCACCAGGGCTCGCCGAGGGCGAGGCAGCGCGCCGGGCCGTTCGGCAGCGCGACGAGCTCGCGCAGCGCGCGTGCGTCATCTTCGGAGACGTGCGTGCCTTCGTAGTTCTCCGTAAAGCGCGCCTGGTTGCGGTCGATCGCCTGACACCAGTCCGCGTAGGTCTGACCCTGCGCGAACCGCTCCGCCGTGACCACACTTTTCTGCTGTGTTGCCATGGTCCCACCCCCGTCTACTGGCTGGTCTCGCTGCAGTGTAGCTCTGCTTCCGGAGGGCGACAAGGACGTTGTCTTGACTCCCGATCTGCAACCGTCCTACGATGAGTGACCGACCGTGCTACGGGAGGCTCGCTTGCGCTTTGTCCGCCGGCTCGCCGCGCTGCTCTTCATCGTCGCTCTGCCCGTCGCGCTCATTACGATGAACATCCGGGTCGTCATGAACGAGCCGCGCGTGTATCAGTACGCCGCTGACCACTTCGATACGCCGAGCACGACGGGTATCCCTCGCCCGGAGCTGCTGCGCGCGAGCGGTGAACTGCGCGACTACTTCAACAACGGCGAGGGTCGGATCTTCGTCCAGGTGACGACGGACGACGGCCAGCGGGTGTCGCTGTTCAACGACCGAGAGACGGCGCACCTGCGCGACGTGAAGAACCTCTTCCAGGGCATGTTCCGCGTGCAGGAGCTGTCGACCGTCTTTGTGCTGGCCTACATCGTCGCGGTCTTCATCTGGGCGCGTGAGTACAGCCTGCGATCGCTCGCGCGCGAGGTGCTGCTGTCGGCCTTGCTCACGCTGCTCTTCGTCGGCGTCGTGGGCGGCTTCGTCTTCGCGGGCTTCGACGCCGCGTTCGAACGCTTCCATCTCATCTTGTTCAACAACGACCTCTGGCAGCTCGATCCAGCGCGCGATCATCTGATCCAGATGTTCCCGGACGGGTTCTGGCGTGACGTGACGATCTGGATCGCGGCGGGAACGCTGGCAGAGTTCGGTTTCTTAGCTGGCGTGGCGGGAGCCTATCTGGGGTTCACGCGCAGAGAGCCGAAGTCCCTAACGCTGCCGGAAGGCGCGCAACCAGCGTCGAGCTAGTGGGCGCAGCCGCAGGCGCCGTTGCCGCAAGCGCAGCCAGCCTGCGAAGCGCCCGGTGAGCTCTCGCGGACCGGCGCTGCAATCAGCGACAGGGTGCGCGTCGCGTGCTTGTGGCCGCGCGGGCAGGTGGCGCCTGTCGTCGACTCGCTCATGGGCCGAAGCAGTTCGAAGGTCTTGCGGCAGGTGGGGCAGCGGTACTCGTAGAGCGGCATAGGTGTGCCTCTGCGATCGGGCCAATGTTCATCCTAAGGTCGGGCCGAATGGCCCGTCAAGCCTGCGGGTCGCTGCGCTACGCTGGGGAGATGAAGGTCTTGCTCGTTGTCAACGATGGATCCTACGGTACGGAAAAGGCGTACAACGCCCTGCGCCTAGCGATGACGCTGCAAAGGGAGCACGCTGACGCAGAGCTTCGCATCTTCCTGTTGGGCGACGGAGTCACCTGCGCGCTGCGCGATCAGGCCACGCCCCAAGGCTACTACAACCTGGAGCGCATGCTGAAGGCCGTGATGAGCAAAGGCGCACCGGTCAAATCCTGCGGGAGCTGCGTCGAGGCGCGCGGCCTGAGGGGGTTGACTCTCATCGAAGGCGTCCAGGTGGGCACCATGAGTGAGCTGGCCGGCTGGGTGGCCGAGTCAGACAAGGTACTCACCTTCTGAGCGCCCATTGAGGAGATGACTGGAGATGACCGCGATGGCTAATGAGCCAACCGTTCTCGTGCTGGGCGGTGGCGTCGGCGGCGTGGTAGCTGCCCACGAGCTGCGCGCCCGCCTGAAGGGACGCGGTCGTGTGGTGCTTGTCGACCGGAGCCGGCTGCAGTCGTTCGCACCGTCGTACCTCTGGGTGATGACCGGCGCCCGCAGGCCGGCAGCGATCACGAGAGACCTCACCCGCCTAGAGCGCAAAGGCATCGAGGTAGTCATCGGTGACGTCCAGCGCGTTGACCTGTCCCGGCGCACGATCGATGTAGGAGAGCGCGAGATCGGATACGACTACCTCATCGTGGCGCTCGGTGCGCAGCTCGACTCAGAGGCCGTGCCTGGCCTGGAAGGCGCGCACACCTACTACCACCTCGCCGGGGCCGAGCGGCTACGCGATGCGCTTGCGTCCTTTCAGGGTGGGCGCGTCGTCCTGGCTGTCGCCGCGCTGCCGTACAAGTGCCCGGCCGCTCCCTATGAGGGTGCGATGCTGCTGGAGAGCTACTTCCATCGGCGCAACCTCCGGCATAAGGTGGACCTGGCCGTGTACACACCGGAGCCGCAGCCGATGCCCGTCGCTGGCCCGGAGTTGGGCGAAGCCGTGCAAGAGCTCATGGCTCACAAGGGGATCGGCTTCTATCCGGGGAAGAAACTCAAGGCAGTCGAAGAGCGTATGCTGCACTTCGACGATGGTTCCACGGCGCCCTTCGATCTGCTGGTGGCCGTGCCGCCCCATCGCGCGCCGCCTGTTGTGCAGCAGGCCGGCCTGGCCGACGAGACCGGCTGGGTCCCGGTGGATCAGCAGACCTTGGAGACCCAGCACGACAACGTCTTTGCGATAGGCGACGTGACGCGCATCCCGCTGCCCGATGGCATGGTGCTGCCCAAGGCGGGCGTCTTCGCCCACGGCGAGGCGGAGGTGGTGGCGCACAACATCGCGTCACGTGTGCTGGGACTCGCCAAGCGCGAAGCGTTTGATGGGAAGGGCTACTGCTTCCTTGAGGCGGGCGGCGGCGTCGCTGGTATCGCCCGCGGCGACTTCCTGGCGGCTTCCCGTCAGATCCGCATGCAACCGCCCAGCCGGATCTGGCACTGGGGCAAGATCGCCTTCGAGCGCTACTGGCTCTGGAAGTGGTACTGAGGACAGCAATCTTGTCGAAGAGCCCGGCATTCGTTGCGACCGTGGTGGCTGTGGCCTTCGTCGCCCTGGGACTGTCCTCGATCGTCATGATGGGCGCGACGATGAACGGCGACCATTGGAGGATGATGGGCGGGATGATGGGCGGCCGCGGCTCGAACCCGAGCAAGGAGACGCCTGTCGAAGCCGTGACCGACGTGCGCATCGAGGACTTCGCGTTCGCGCCGGCGAACATCGTCGTGGATGTGGGAACAACGGTCACGTGGACGAACTACGATAGCGTCGGCCATACGGTGACCAGCGATGACGGGAACGAGCTCGATAGCACGCTGCTCGGCAAGAATAAGACCTTCAGCCACACCTTCGACCGGCCGGGGACGTACTTTTTTCATTGCACGCCGCATCCCAACATGCGCGGGCTTGTGACCGTGCGCTGACCCGCCTGCGGCGATCGGGCATCTTGAGGCGCAGATGGGCGCAGCCCGGAGGTCTGGGCCGCCTATTCCAGGTAGTCCTTTAGTTTCTTGCTTCGGCTAGGATGGCGAAGCTTCCGGAGGGCCTTCGCCTCGATCTGGCGGATGCGCTCGCGCGTGACCTGGAACTCACGGCCGACCTCCTCCAGTGTGCGGGAGCGGCCATCTTCCAAGCCGAAGCGTAAACCAAGCACCTTCTTCTCGCGGTAGGTGAGGCTGTTGAGCACGTCGTTCACCTGCTCCTTCAGGAGCTGGTGCGATGCGGCCTCGGCGGGCGCGAGGGCGTTGTCGTCCTCGAGGAAGTCGCCGAGGTGGCTGTCTTCCTCTTCGCCGATGGGCGTTTCGAGCGAGACCGGCTCCTGCGAGACCTTGATGATCTCGCGGACGCGCTCCGGCGGTATCTCCATGCCGAGGCCGATCTCTTCGCTCGTGGGCTCGCGGCCGAACTCCTGGATGAGCTTGCGGCTGACGCGCACGAGTTTGTTGATCGTCTCGACCATGTGGACGGGAATGCGGATCGTGCGCGCCTGGTCGGCGATCGCGCGCGTGATGGCCTGGCGGATCCACCACGTGGCGTACGTGCTGAACTTGTAGCCTTTGCGGTAGTCGAACTTCTCGACTGCTCGGATGAGGCCGATGTTTCCTTCCTGGATCAGATCGAGCAGGGACATGCCGCGCCCGATGTACTTCTTCGCCACGCTGACGACGAGGCGCAGGTTGGCCTCGGTCAGCCTCTTCTCGCCGCGATAGCCGGCTTCCTGCAGCTCCTCGAAGTGCTCCAGGAGGCGCTGGTTGTCCGGGGTTAGCTTGATCAGCTTCTCCCACGGCGGCGGCAGCAGGTGCCGCTCGCCACCAGCAACCCCGGCGGCGGGTGCGATCAGCTCCGGTGTGAGGGTGTGCGTGATGATGGACAGCCGGACGAGGGAGCGCTCTGCGCGTTCCAAATCGCCGCGGAACGATCCTTTTGCGGTGTGCTCGGCGAGCTTTTGGTCGATCTCAGCGTCGATCGTGTTCCGGAACGTCTCGTTCACGATGAGCTGCGAGAGCTTTGCGTTCTTGATGTTGAGGTACTTCGCGACGGCGCTGAGTGTCTTGCGCTCCTGGTCGAGCTGGCCGAGGAGGAGAAACAGGATCTGCGCGCCGGTGGGCGGCTCTCCGTGCTCGTCGACCCATTCCTGTTCGATCGCCTGGATGTGCTTTCCTTCTTCCATGTGGCGCGCGAGACGCTTCTCGTCCGCGCCGGAAAGCAGATAGACCTTGCCGATCTCCCGCAGGTACATGCGGACGGGATCATCGACGCCTTCGCCGTCGGGCTCGCGCTCTTCTTCGAGCTCGGGCTCCTCTTCCTCTTTGGCTTCGCTCTCCGCTGCCCAGATCTCGCTGTCGCGAGGCGCTGCCGGTTGGGGTGGATCCGCGATGCCGGAAGCGGTGAGCACGGCAGCGCTGTCGGCGAGGCGAGCGTAGATCTCTTCCAGCTCGGGGTTGTCGACGGTGGCCGCCCCGCTTTCGGGCTTGCGCCGGCGAGACGCGGCGGTCTTCCTTCCGTTCCCCTCGTCTTTGCCGTTGGCCTTGGTCATCGTCATCACCTAGGCTGGGTCGCTTCGGAGCGGGTTAGGAATGTGGCGCGGGTTGATGGAGCCGGCGGCCCATCTCTTCATCTTCGACCAAGATCGCCGCGCGCGTTGACGTAGAGCGCGTCTGCTCTCGATCACCGATTGCCTCCGGTTGAGACTCATCGCCACTCTGCAGCAGAACCGCCTCGTCTACAGCAGCGTCCATCGCGTCATCGTTCAGTTCGGTCAGCGTTGCCGCGCTAGCCAGCTTTGCCTGCCGCAGTCTATCCCGTTCGATCTTACGGACGCAATCCTGAAACGCCTCGCGCTGCTTCGTTCCGTCAAGAAGCGGCAGATCCCGTTCCATAATGCGCTCCAGAACGGGGCGGAGCTCATCGGAAAGCGCTGCGCGGATCGTCTCGATGTCATCTGAAGTTTGCCACGTGTGAAAAATAACGCGATGTTCGCTCAGCACGAAGAGATCTTCTGCGATTGCTTTGCCTTCAGCTCGGATTTCAGGATGATGCAGAAGCAGCGCGAGGCAGAACTCCTCTCCAGGCTCGCGGTGCACGCGCGGGGGTAGAGCGGTGCGCTCCGATTCGCGGCGCTTGCGCGGCTGCGCGCGCAGCTCCGCCTGCAGCACGTCTTCGCCGATGCGCGCGATGCGGGCGAGGCGTTGCACGTAGTGCGCGCGGTAGACGGGCTCATCGATCAGCCGCACGATGGGGAGCAGCTCCTTGAGGAGCACTGCCCGCTCGGCGGGCTGAGCGAGATCGTGGCGCGCCGCGACGACATCGAAGACGTGGTCGGTGAACGGCTTCGCCTGCGCGACGGCGGCGTCCCAGGCGGCACGATCGTTGCGGATCATCTCGTCAGGGTCTTTGCCGGTGAGCGGGACGACATAGAAGTTCACGGCGGCGCGCTTCAACGCGTCGCGCGACCACTCCTGCGCGTTGCGCCGGCCGAACTCGTCCTCGCTCATGTCCGCGGGCGCAATCGAGTCCGACGTCGCGCGGATGGCGCCAGCCGCGCCCGCCTCCTGGAGCGCGCGCAGCGTCGCCTCGATGCCGGCGGCGTCCGCATCGAGCGCGAGCAGCACCCGCGCCTTGAGCCGCTCGAGCGTGCGGATCTGGCGCTCGGTGAGCGCGGTGCCCATGGAGGCGACGACGTTTGTGATGCCTTCCTGGTACGCGGCGATGACGTCCATGTAGCCCTCGACGACGATCGCGGTGCGCTCGCGGCGGATCGATTCCTTGGCGCGGTCGAGCGCGTAGAGCAGCGTGCTCTTGTCGAACACGGGCGATTGCGACGTGTTGATGTACTTCGCGCCGGTGTCATCTTCGGCGAGTTGCCTCGCGCCGAAGCCGGCGACGCGGCCGCGTTCGTCGCGGATGGGGAACATGAGCCGGCCGCGGAAGCGGTCGTAGCCGCCCCGATCGCTCTCGACGAGCAAGCCGGCCGCGAGCAAGTCTGCCTCGCTGTAGCCGCGCTCGCCGAGGTGCTGGCGCAGCGCGTCCCAGCTATCGAGGCTGTATCCGAGCTGGAAGTTATCGATCGTCTCCGGGTCGAGGCCGCGCTGCTGGAGGTAGTCGCGCGCGTGCGACGCCTGCTTCGCGTTGAGGAGCGCGTTGTGGAAGAAGGCGGCGGCGGCCTCGTTCGCCTGGAGCAGGCGCTGCTGGCGTTCGTCTTCATGCGTGTCGCGCCGCTCCGCGAGTGTGACGCCGGCGCGCTCCGCGAGCATGCGCAGCGCCTCCGGAAACTCGATGTTCTCGCGGCGCATGACGTACGTGAACACATCGCCGCCGGTGGCGCAGGCACCGAAACAGTGCCAGGTCTGGCGGTCCGGCGAGACGCTGAACGATGGCGTGCGCTCGCTGTGAAAGGGGCACAGGCCGGAGAAGTTGCGCCCGGCGCGCTTCAGCGGCACTTGCGCGCCAATGACCTCGACGATATCGAGGCGGCTC
>JBGQHA010000047.1:0-10757 GCA_041497735.1 Dehalococcoidia bacterium
ACCATCAAGCCGGTCGCCATCCACATCGGCGAGGGCGTGAACCACTGGTTCCACGCCACGCTTCACAACCGGGCGACGTACCTGCCGCTCATGCTCACGGGCAACATCGGCAAGCCGGGAGCGGGCTGCTACACGTGGGCGGGCAACTACAAGGCTGCGCTCTTCCAGGGCGCGCCCTGGGCGGGCCCTGGCTTTCTCGGCTGGGTGGCCGAGGACCCCTTCGCGCCCAACCTCAATGACGCGACCTCCGGCAAGGACATCAAGGTCAAGAAGCTCACTAAGGACGAGGAGCCCGCGTACTGGGACCACGGTGACCAGGCCCTCATCGTGGACACGCCGGCGTACGGCCGGAAGGTCTTCACCGGCCAAACGCATATGCCAACGCCGACGAAGGTGATGTGGTTCACGAACGTAAACCTGATCAACAACGCGAAGTGGGCCTACGGCGTCATCAAGCACGTCAATCCCAAGATCGATCTGATCATCAGCCAGGACATCGAAATGACGGCCAGTTGCGAGTACGCGGACGTCATCTTCCCCGCCAATACCTGGAT
Organism: Dehalococcoidia bacterium; assembly: GCA_041497735.1. Taxonomy (GTDB): domain Bacteria; phylum Chloroflexota; class Dehalococcoidia; order DSTF01; family RBG-16-68-14; genus JBBDXS01. Next base: position 555 of record JBGQHA010000047.1, read on the forward strand.
GGAGTCCCAATCGCTGGAGGTGACTGCCTCCTGCTCTAATCCCTTCCTCCAGATCTGGGGCAAGGACGGCATCAAGCCGGTCTATGACACCAAGGACGACGTAATGATCATGGCCGAGCTGGCCAAGAAGCTGGGGGACATCCTGGGCGACCAGCGGCTCGCCGACTACTGGAAGTTCGCGCTGGAAGGCCGGCCCGAGGTCTACCTGCAGCGACTGCTCGACAGCTCAACCACCACGACGGGATATCGGGTCGATGAGATCATGGCCGGCAAGTACGGCGAACCCGGCGCCGCGCTCATGATGTTCCGCACCTATCCACGCATTCCGTTCTACGAGCAGATCAACGACAACGTTCCGTTCTTTACCGACACAGGACGGCTCAATGCCTACACCGACATCCCCGAGGCGATCGAGTACGGCGAGAACTTCGTCGTGCATCGCGAGGGCCCGGAGGCCACACCCTACCTTCCGAACGTCATCATCAGCACGAACCCGTACGTCCGCCCGGACAACTACGGCCTGACGCCAGAGATGCTTCAGGCGAATGTCGTCGATGGCGATCTGCGGACAGTCGCAAACAACAAGATGTCGTGGCAGGAGGCGAAGAACACCAAGAACACCCTTTGGGAGCGCGGGTTCCACTTCTACTGTCTGACGCCCAAGACGCGGCATCGGGTGCACTCACAGTGGAGCGTCGTCGACTGGCAGTCCATCTGGGACTCCAACTTCGGCGACCCGTACCGCCAGGACAAGCGCAAGCCGGGCGTCGGCGAGCACCAGATCCACATCAACCCAGAAGCGGCGAAGGACTTGGGGATCGAGGACGGCGACTATGTCTACGTCGATGCCGACCCGGCCGACCGGCCGTACATCGGCGCGACGCCGGACGACCCGTATTACAAGGTCGCGCGGCTCATGCTCCGCGCGAAGTACAACCCGGCATATCCCTACAACGTCGTCATGATGAAGCATGCGCCCTTCATGGCAACGGAGAAGTCGGTGAAGGCGCACGAGACGCGACCGGACGGCCGCGCCGTCTCCGAGGACACCGGCTACCAGGCCAATCTGCGCTACGGCTCGCAGCAGAGCATCACTCGCGACTGGGCGATGCCTATGCATCAGACGGACACACTGTTCCACAAGGGCAAGGTGATCACAGGGTTCATCTTCGGCGGTGAGGCGGACAACCATGCCATCAACACGGTGCCCAAGGAGACGCTGGTCCGAGTAACGAAGGCCGAGGCGGGCGGCCTCGGCGGCAACGGCGTATGGAAGCCTGCGACGACCGGCATGACGCCGGCCCACGAGAGCGACGACATGATCCAATACCTAGCCGGAGGCTTTATCCAGACGCGTGAGTCCTAGCGCAGAGCGGGAGCGCGTGAGGAGACGAGATGGCCGACGTTCACAACTGGCAACTGGGCAGAGAGATGCACTACCGCTTCGAGGAAGCGCACCCGCAGCGCCAGTTCGTCGCCGTCTTCAACACTAATCGCTGCATCGCCTGCCAGACGTGCACGATGGCGTGCAAGTCGACGTGGACCTTCAGCCGCGGCCAGGAATACATGTGGTGGAACAACGTCGAGACCAAGCCCTACGGCGGGTACCCTCAGCACTGGGATGTCAAGTTGCTCCAGATGCTCTACGAGGCGAACCCTGGGGGCCAGTATTGGGACGCATCGCAGCAGGCCGATGACAAACCCTACGGCGTGTTCAAGGGCATGACGATTTTCGAGGCCGCCCAGGCGGAGGGCACAGAGAACGCCATCGGCTACCTACCCACCGAAGAAGAGTGGACCGCCCCCAACATCTATGAAGACACCCCCCTAGGGCCTAAGGGACGGCCCAACGAATACCACCCCGAAGCCGCTGAGCTCCCCGTACACAAGACGTGGTTCTTTTACCTTCAACGCATCTGCAATCACTGCACGTATCCGGGATGCGTCGCCGCCTGTCCGCGCAGCGCGATCTACAAGCGGCCCGAGGACGGGATTGTCCTGATCGATCAGGAGCGCTGCCGCGGTTATCGCAAGTGCGTGGAACAGTGCCCGTACAAGAAGTCCATGTACCGGCCGACGACGCAGGTCAGCGAGAAATGTGTAGGCTGCTATCCGCGCGTGGAGGGGACCGATCCGCTCACAGAAGGCTTGCCTATGGAGACGCGCTGCGTGGCCACGTGCGTTGGCAAAATCCGGATGCAGGGTCTCGTGCCGATCGAGAACGGCGTGTGGGCGGAGGACCGACAGAACCCGCTGTACTTCCTGATCCGCGTCGAAAAGGTAGCGCTGCCGCTCTACCCCCAGTTCGGCACGGAGCCGAACATCTATTACATTCCGCCTCGCTGGGTGCCGCGCCAGTACCTCCGCCAGATGTTCGGCCCCGGCGTCGAGCAGGCGATCGAGCGTTACACGAACCCGTCGCGGGAGCTGCTCGCCGTGCTGCAGCTCTTCCGCTCCACGCAGCAGATCATCTTCCGTTACGAGATCGAGGAGGGCGAGAAGATCGTCGACACCGAGATCAATGGCCGGCGGATCGAGATCTACAACGACACGGTCATCGGCTTCAACTCACAGGGCAGCGAGATCGTGCGCCTCTCGGTCGCGGAGCCGTTTCACGTACGACCCAGCCAGTACCAGAACACAATCTAGAGGCGAAACGATGGCAACGAGACCGCGTACAACGGAGCGCAAGGCGACACAGGAAGAACGGCGCGCCCTTGTCGCGCAGCGCGCCTTCGCGCGCGCGGCCGTCTACCGGCTGCTGTCTCAGTCGCTGGTTTACCCGTCCGTCGAGGCGTTGCATGCGCTTCGCGACGTCGACCTGCCGGCCGCCGTCACGCTGGCGCCAGCGCTGCAGGATGAGCTGCCGCCGCTGGTGGAACAACTCGGCCAGCGGCTCGATGACACGAGCGTCCAGTCGCTCCGAGATGCGCACCGGCGCGTCTTCCCGCACGTCGACTCCGGGGACTGCCCATCGCACGAGACGGCGTACACGGCCCAGAACATCTTTCAGGAGACGGAGAAGCTGAGCGATCTGGCTGGCTTCTTCCGCGCCTTCGGCCTCGAACTGGCGGAGCACGAACGGCTCGATCACATCGGCGTCGAGCTGGAGTTCATGTACGTCCTGACGTACAAGGAGGGGTACGCGCTGCTCCACCACGGCCGAGAGAAGGCGCGCCTCTGCCGCATCGTCCAGCGGAAGTTCATGGAGGACCACCTGGGATGCTGGGCGCCGCCCTTCGCCGAGTTGCTGGCGCGCCACGCCGGTGGCGGCCACCTCGAGGCCGTGGCCGCGCTGACCGAAGCATTCCTCCGCCACGAGGTGGCGCTCTTGCGAGCGCGGCCCGAGGTCCTCGCGGCACGGCCTGTGGTGAAAGCGCCCGACCCGGACGACCTGGTGTGTCCGCTGACCCAGCAGAGTTCGCCGCCGGAGCCGGGAGGCGAAGATGCGCCGCTTTAGAATGAGCTGGCTCACGGCTATCGTTGTTGTCGCGGCGCTTGTTGTGGCTGGCGGGCTCACGATGACCAGCCGGCGGCTGGCGGCATCCCAAACGATCACGCTGGTGGCCGCGCAGAGCCAGGAAGCCATCCCATTGGACGACCCGTCGGCCGATGCGTGGAACCACAGCGTACCGATCGAAGTGCCGCTGAGCGCGCAGCGGACCGTTCCGCCTATGGGTGGAGGCGCGCATACGGTTAGGGTCCGCGCGCTGAACGATGGCGAGCGCCTTTATGTCCGCGTGGAGTGGAGCGACAGCACGCCGAACACGGCAACAGACGGCGCCACGAAGTTCAGCGACGGGGCTGCCATTGAGTACCCCGTTGCCGGCAGCACGGTCCCCGCGCTGTGCATGGGCGACCCGAACTCGCCGGTCAATATCTGGCACTGGAAGGCGTCTTGGCAAGCCGATGTCGAGCGCGCTGCACCAGTGGACGTCAAAGATGCGCATCCCAACATGCAGGTGGACCTCTATCCGTTCGAGAACGAAGATACGTTTTACCCGCCTCGAGTTGCTGGCAACATTCCTGCGCGCATCAATCGGACCGGCCCGGTCGACAACCTGCTGGCGGGCAGCTTCGGCACGCTCACGGCGGCCCAAGACCAGATGGTGCAGGGCGTTGGCAAATGGCACGACGGCAAATGGCAAGTTGTCTTTGCCCGCGATTTGAACGTGCCAGGCGATTACACGCAGTTCAGCACGGGCAGCAAGACGGATGTCGCATTTGCGGTATGGGACGGCGCCAAGAACGAACGTGACGGTATGAAGTCAGTCTCAACCTTCGTCACGCTAGACGTTTCGCCCGAGGTTGCTCAGGCGAAGCCCGGCGTTGGGTTTTCCAGTCGCGAAATCGGGCTCTTCATTGTGGCCGGGCTTGCGTGGGTCACCGCCGGTCTTGCCCTGGCTGGCCGGATCTATCTGCACGGGGGACAAGCGTAAGCGATGGCCGGCCTGGGCACTCGCTTGGCCATTCGCCAGAGGCCGCTTAGCCTCTCGGTGCCGGAAGATGTGCTTCGGCAGTTGGCGGGGGTGCTCGTCGGCGCGGCCGTGGCAGAGACGCTCTTCCTTCGACTGGCCACGCGCGTGGGCGTTCATCTGCCCAAAGGGGAGTTGGCGCGGGCTGGCCTCCATGTGGCGTCACTGGCCGGCACGCTCGCACTGAATTTCGCAGCGGTCCTCAGCGTCGGATTCGTTGTCGTACTGCTTGCTCTCCTGGTAATCCGCGCAGAGGCCGGCGCGGCCCGCCTCGCGCTCGCTGCACTGTCCGCAGCGATGCTGTGGGGGCTGGGTTCCACGCTGACGACGGACTCGCTGATGGGGAACGCGTTCTTCGGACTGACGATGACCCTGCTCGTGGTCTGGGCCGGCTGCGGGGTCGCGCGACGTACCGGCCTTCCTCTCGATGCACGGATCGCCACCGGCCTGATGGTCGTCGCCTACGTGTGTTACCAGTACTACGCGCTGGCACATCTCTTGTATCGAGCGCTGGACTACTCTACTGTTCCTCCCCTGGCAGTCCCCATGCTGCGTCTCGGCGAAGGGCTCGTCGTCGTGGCGTCGGCAGCGGTGTTCTGGGCGTGGGGCCCGCGCCGCTGGCAGCAGGCTGGGGTTGCCGGGACGTCGCTCACAGCGGTGGCTGTGTTTGTCGTCGCCGCCGGCAGCCTGGCGCCTGCGGCAACGACATCGATCCTCGCACTCTGGACCACCGGCTTGAGCCTCTTCCTTCCGCTGCCGCTCTACCTGCTGGCGCTGGGCCTGTATCTGCTAACAGCCGTCGCCTGTCTGCGCAACGCCAAGGACTTCTGGGTGGGGGCCGGTCTGCTCCTGCTTCTGCTTGCCGGCTACATGCCTGAAGCAACGTACGACCACCTGCTCGTGTTGCTCGGCGTGGCCTTCGTGGCAGGAGCCGCGCGCCTGGCGGCGCCCAGCGCGCCGGCAGAGCGAGCGATTTGAGCTGACGGCCATGGTACGCATCTTGCACTGCTCCGACGTACACCTGGAGCGGCGGTTTACGGGCCCGACGATGACGCCGGCGGAGGCCGTGCGGAGGCGCGCCGAGCTACGCGCCGCGCTGCAGAGGATTGTCGATCTCGCGCTTCACTCCAAGGTTGACGCGCTCACCGTCGCCGGCGATTTGTACGAGCACGAATATGCGACCGAAGAGACCGGCGCTTTTCTCGCGGCGCAGTTCCGGCGACTGGCGCCCATCCCGGTGCTCGTTGCGCCCGGCAACCACGATCCGTACGTCGCCGGGAGCTTGTACCAGCGCGTCGAGTGGCCGGAGAACGTCACGGTGTTTGACAGCAGCGGCTGGCGGCCGGTGCGCATCGCGGATGAGGTTCTCGTCTGGGGCATCGGCCATGACGGCCCGACGATGCGCCGGGACGTGCTGCGCGACTTTCGCCTCGACGGACCTGAGACGGCAGTCTTGCTCTTCCACGGCGCCGACGTCTCGCGGCCGGTGCGAGAGGATGCGTCGCAGTGCCCGTTCCGGTCGGCTGACGTGCAGCGAACGGGCGCCGCCTTTGCGCTCGTAGGGCACGAGCACACATGGCGGGCCTCCAGCGCGTTCGCCTATCCCGGGAGTCCTGAGCCATTGGGCTTCTTCACGGAAGGACCGCATTACGCAGCTCTGGCCACGATCGATTCCGGCTCCGTTCTCGCGGAGCGCATCCAAGTAAGCCGCGTCGCCTACCAAACGGTACGCATCGATGTCAGTCCCTTCACGGACTCCGCCGGCGTGTGCCGCGCGCTCGAGGCGCTCACCGCCCGCATCGACAGGGCGGCGATCGTGCGGATCGTGCTCGCCGGCAGGCGTGCCCCCGATCTGCGGCTGGAGCGCGAAGCGCTCGCTCTCGCTCTGGCTGGCCGTCTGCGCTACGTGGAGGTCGTCGACGAGACCAGGTTGGCGCCTGTTCCCGCGGACATCCCGGTCACCAGCAGGCTCGATGGAGGCCCGCCGATCTCGCGAGCGCTCCCATCGCTCTCGGCGCTGGCCGGCCCCTGACCTGCGCGGAACCTGACGCGCACTCGCGTTCACCTCAGGGGGACAGATGGCCGCGAGCTGAGGGACGAACGGCTCTAGGCAGTAGCCCTTCTGTTGTCAGATGCTACGCCCACACAGCCACGGGAGGACGATCCGATGAACGCACTCGACCTGAACGAAGGGCTTTCGGCGGCGCAGGTCCAGCTCCGCGAGGAGGCGCAACGATTCGCCGCAGAGGCGCTTCGTCCCGCCGCTCTGGAACTGGACGACCTGCCACCCGGAGACGTCATCGGCTCCGGGTCGCGCGTCTGGGACGTCTTCCAGGAGGCATACCGCGCCGGCTATCATCTGCGCTCCTTTCCGCCGGAGCTCGGCGGTGCCGGACTGACAGCGGAGGACGCCTGGGTGGTGGGCGAGGCGCTGGGTTGGGGAAGCGCCGGCCTGGCGATCAGCCTGGGCGTGACGGCCATGCCCTTCCGCGTCGCCGCGCTCACCGGCAACCCCGATCTGATGCGCGACGTGGTCATGCCCTTCGTAGAAGACCGCGAAGGGCGGTATCGCGGCTGCTGGTGCGCCACCGAGCCGGACCACGGCTCCGACGCCATTCTCTTCTCCGGCGACAACGCCCGTCCCGACATCCATTTCGAATGCGCCGCCCGCTTGGACGGTGACGAGTGGGTCATCAAGGGCCAGAAGTCGGCCTGGGTTTCAAACGGGACGATCGCCACGCACGCGCTCGCCTTCCTCTGCGTCGAGCCCTCGATGGGCATGGCGGGCACGGGCATTGCCGTTGTCCCGCTCGATCTGCCGGGCGTGAGCCGGGGAAAGCCGCTGAACAAGCTCGGGCAGCGCTCGCTGAACCAAGGCGAAATCTTTTTCGACGACGTGCGGCTCCCGCGCCACTACATGATCGTCGAGCCTGGCCCAATGGGGGCGGCGACAGACTCGATCCTGGCGGGCGCGAACGCAGGCATGAGCGCCACGTTTTGCGGCGTGGCGCGGGCTGCGTTCGAGGAGGCGTTGTGTTACGCCGAACAGCGCGTCCAGGGAGGCGTCCCGATCGCGGAGCACCAACTCGTCCAGCGCAAGCTGTTCGAGATGTTCACAAAGCTGGAGGCCGCGCGCTCGCTCTCCAAGCTGGCGAACCGGAGACTCGCCAGCGGACAGCCTACGTTGCACTACTCCGTGGCCGCCAAGGTCTTCTGCACGGAGACGGCGTTCGAGCTGGCATCGGACGCCGTCCAGATCTTTGGAGGCATGGGCCTGACGAAGGGCACTGTCGTCGAGATGCTGCTGCGGGACGCGCGCGCCTCGCTGATAGAAGATGGAGCGAACGACGTGCTGGCGTTAGCGGGCTTCCGGGCCATGCGGAAGCTGAGCCGCTGAACGCCTCGCTGGTCGCGATGCGATGGGCCATCTGGCCCGTGCCGACGGGCCGGATAGCTCTACTCAGATGACTTAGCGAGCCCTAAGATAAGCGCGCAAACGCATTGCGACAGCGAAAGGGCCACGTCATGGAAATGAAACGGGTCATCGGCAACAGGCGCAGCATTCGCTACTACCTCCCGTTCCGGCCCGTGGAACGGCACAAGATCCAGAAAATGCTCGAGGCGGCGCGGCGCGCGTCGTGCGTCGGCAACGTCACCGTCGCTCGGGCCATCGTCATCTGGAAGGAGCAGGCATCGCCGGAGCTGATGAAGGCGATCACGCCGCCCCTCGGGTACCAGCAGATGCAGACTGCTCCCTGCTTCATCCTCTGGTACCACGACAAACTCTCGTACGAGGCTGACAAGTGGATCGATGACATGAAGAACCTCGCTAAGCAGCGCCGGATCGGAGAGGACGTGGAGCGGACGGTCGCCGTGATCGAAAAGAGCTTGCGCCCGGCGTTCGGCGCCTCGTGGGAGCAGATGGCGGTCGCGCCACTTGCGTTCATGGACGTCGGCCAGTGCGTCGCGCAGGCGACACTGGTGGCCTGGGACGAGGGTCTGGGCACCTGCCTCATGAGCAGTCCGCGGCTGGAACAGATGGGCAAGCTGCTCAACCTGCCCGAGACGGCGATCCCGGTCTGCCTGATGTCGGTCGGCTACCCGGCCGAGTCGTGGGAGGCCGGCGGGCAGACCAGCAAGCATCCCTTCTGCGAGCTCTTTTTCGAGATGGAGCACGGCAGAGCGTTCGACGAGGACCCTGATGTGAACGAGGAGCTGAAGCGAGAAGGAATGATCCAGGCGCCCGCGCCGCTGCCGTGGCGCGACGCCGAGCTCAAGTACCTCAGCCACGCTCTCAGCCTGGAATGGCAGCTGGCCATTCCCGGGGCGCCGGCCGCGGACGGTGAGCGGTGAACGTCCTCGCTGCCGGCGTCGGCGCGTTCAAGCCGCCCGACCCGGACGGCTTTCGCCGGCACGTTAGAGACAACAAGGACCGACGCCTGGTCTCCAAGGTGATGTCGGAGCATGACGCCATCGAGCGCTTCGTCCACGATGGCGACTACCTCGTCTACGATTGCAACACCTGGGTGCGCGGGCCGAGCTCGCTTCTGCGCGAGGTGATCCGCCAGCGGAAGCGCGACCTGTGGATCGGGGCGAAGTTCACCGCGCATGACGCCACGCTGCTCGTCGCGGCCGGCTGCGTCAGCCGCATCGATGTCGGTTGGATGGAGGCTGGACGCGTGATCCAGGAGGCGATGTGCAGCGGGCGCGTGCAGCTCGTGGAGTGGAGCAACGGCGCGCTCACCTACCGTCTGCTCGCCGGCGCCCTCGGCGTCCCGTTTCTGCCGTTACGCTACCTGGGCGGCACCGATGTCTTTCGGGTCTCCGGGGCCAAGCTGGTTGACGATCCCTACACGGGCCAGCCGATCAATGTGGTGCCGGCGCTCAACCCGGACGTGGCGCTGCTCCATGTCCACCAGGCCGATGAGTTCGGCAACGCGCGCATCTTCGGCGCCGGGATCGCGCCGGTCGAGGCGGCGATGGCGTCGCGCCATGTCATCCTCTCGACGGAGGAGATCATCGAGAGCGACGAGATCCGGCGGCACCCGCAGCGCACTAGCATTCCATACTACATGGTGGACGCCGTCGTACACGCGCCGTTCGGCTGTTACCCGGGCTCGATGCCCGGCCTGTACGGCGCCGACGTCGCGCACCTGATGGAATTCGGCGGAGCGCAGATTAATGGCACGATGGACAAGTACCTGGAGAAGTGGGTGTACAGCATTTCCTCGCACGGCGACATGCTGGAGCAACGCGTCGGCAATGGCAAGCTAGACGAGCTCCGCGCGCAGGAGACGGTGCGCGAGGGATACTACGAATGACCGAGAGCCGCACCTTCACGGACATGGAGCAGATCATCTGCACCACCTCGCGGCTGATGGAGGAGGACAAGCTGTACTTCGTCGCCATCGCCGGGCCCCCGCTCGTGGCGGTGCTCCTGTCGAAACGGTTGCGGACGCCGCAGATCGCGTATGTCGTCGAGGACGGCACGATCGCCCCGTTGGTACAGCTGCCCGCGCCGCCCTTCTTGATCGCGGCGAGCGCGGCGAGCTACCGGGCGGTGGCGTGGACCGACATGAACACCGTCGGCTTTCACGCGGCGCTCGGCTACATCGACTATGGTGTGCTGGCCGCCGTGCAGGTCGATGAGTACGGGAACTTCAACTCGACGTTTGTTGGGCCCGACTACGAGCGGCCGGCGCGTCGCTTCGGAGGCCCGGGCGGTGCC
>JBGQHA010000048.1:0-10747 GCA_041497735.1 Dehalococcoidia bacterium
CAGGACGTCGAGGTGAGCGCGCGCGGCGCGGCGCGGCTGGTCGCTCGCGCGCTCGGCAAGGCGGATGGCGTGTACACTGTCGCCAGACAGCAGATCGAGCCGGATGCCGGCGAATCGCAGGCGTACGCGCCGCGCTACTTGCGCTGGCGCCGGTTGGCCGAGAAGCTGGACGAGATCATGAAGGAGCTGCCATGAGCTGGGACGAGGTGCGGCACGCGATTGTGGACATCTGCCATCGGATGGAGGCGATCAACCTCGTGCACGGCTCGAGCGGCAACGTCAGCGTCCGGTTGCCGAAGGATGACGCGGGCCGCGAGCTGTTCGCGATGACGCCCAGCGGCGTCCCCTATCGCATCCTCCGCCCCGAGCAGGTGCTGATCGTCGACGCCGAGGCGAACGTCATCGACGGCGACGGCGTCGGCAAGCCTTCAAGCGAGCGCAAGGTACACTTCGCCGCGTACGCCGCGCGCCCCGACGTCGGCGCGGTGGTCCACAGCCACTCGATCTACGCGAGCGCGCTCGCTGCCGCCGGCCAAGACCTGCCGCCCATCATCGACGAGATGGTCGTCTGCATCGGCGGCTCCGTAGCGTGCGCGCCCTACGGCATGCCCGCCACGCCGCAGCTCGCCGACACCGCGATCGCGCTGATGGGGCTGCGCCAGGCGGTGCTGCTGCGCAACCACGGCGTCGTGGGCGTGGGACGCGACCTCGAAGAGGCGCTCACCGTGGTCGACATGGTCGAACGCACGTCGCAGATCTACCTGCTCGCGCGGCTCGTCGGCGAGGTGCAGCCCATCCCCGACAACGTCGCGCAGATCGAAGTGAAGTTCTTCCGCATCCAGCACGGCTTGCCGCAGGAGGGTTGACATTCACAGGTGGCAGAACACCAAGCAGCCGAGGCTTTCCAGCCTCGGCTTAGGAAGTCACGGTGATTTTCTTCGCTGAATCTCCCGTGGTGCCTTGATCGCTTGCATCTTTTGTCGGTCCTCAGGACTCACAAGACGATTCAGAAAACGCTCCAACCCCTTGCTTCCTATAAGGCCGCCGACACGCCCGCGCCTGCGGGCGATTTCCATGAGGGCGCCAAGCCGATGACCTCTAAGTTTTCCGCGATGCTGATACCAGCCATTCAGGGCATACGCCCATAAGTCAGCGGCCTGAATTCCTTCATGTTCTTCGCTCAAACCAGGCGTCAGGTCTCCCATTTTTCTGCGCAGCGCAGGATCAATTTGATCGCTGGTCCTGCCTGCTGAATAGATTTGCTGAATACTATTTTGAATTACCTTCAGTTCGTCCATGACAAAGTGAACTTTGCAGTCCGGCGGCTTAGCGCATTCCAAGGCTTCACCGACCATACTGAAGAACGGCAGAGGATAGGCCCGCGTAGCAAGGCCTTGTGTTACAAACTTAGATGCAGGGCCATTCCATAAAGCGCCAGTCAGATACTGTCGCTCTCCCCAAGACAAGTCGAACCAATCTTCGGCCCTCATCGCACAGCCAATAGGCGCGACTCGCTGGTGGCTTCTGATTATCTGCAACAGATCGGCGAGAAATCTGTCTGCCATTGGGTCTGACCACTCGCGAAATGGATTCTTCGTCCCTTCTTTCGCCGCCGCATGGCGACTGAAGAAGTACTTCGACCGGAATTCGGCCACTCCGGCATCTTCGACTATCTTGTGCCAAGCAAGGTTGAAACTGTCCCACTGAGCAGGAGAGGCTATGAACCCCGTGACAACACAATACCCTTGCTGTTGGTCAATTCCACTTTCATCCCCGTAGACGAATAGCTCAGCCACGATGAGATGACTCCCTACTGTTGTGCCTTCCAGGGTTCACTCACTCAAGTAAGTTGGTGCCCTCTTCAGCCTCGGCCTACCGTCGCGGCAGTCCTAGCCCGCGCTGCGCGATCAGGTTGCGCACCACCTCCGACGTGCCGCCCGCGATCGTGCGCCACTGCGTATCGAGGTAGAGGTACGCTGCGCGGCCGTCTGCGTCCCCGCCCGCCAGCCCGCGCATCGAGAGCGCCGTGCTCGCGAGCGACTGCCACAGCTCGCTGTGGAAGAGCTTCAGCGCATCCGCCTCGTAGCCGGGCACGATACCGCGTCCGCCTGAGGCGGACATCCACGTGATGCGCTGCGACAGCAGCCGTGCGATGCGGATCTTGATCGCCAGATCGGCGAGGCGCTGGCGTAGCGGCGGCGATAGCGCCCGGCCGCGAACGTCCGCCAGCAGCTCCTCGAACTCGCGCTCAACGTCGCCCACGGGGAACACGCGCTCGAACGCGAGCGCGGCGCTCGTCATGTACTCCCAGCCGCGCCCCTCCTCGCCGACGAGGTTCTCGGCGGGGATGCGGACATTGTCGTAGAAGACGGCGTTCGTGCGCTTACCGCTCAGCCCCATAAGCGGTTGCACCACGATACCTTCGCTCTTCGAGTCGACGATGAAGAACGAGTAACCTTCATGCCGGCCACTGGTGGTATCGGTCCGCGCGATGAGCCAGTGGTACTCGGCATAGTGTGCGCGCGTGTTGAACAGCTTCTGCCCCTCGATGACGTACTCATCGCCGTCGCGCACGGCCTTCGTCTGCAGCGCGCCGAGGTCGGAGCCGGCCTCGGGCTCCGTGTACGCCAGGCAGAGCTCGATCTCGCCGCGCGCGATCTCGGGCAGGTACGTGCGCTTCTGCTCGTCGCTGCCGAAGCGCATGATCATCGGCCCGGCGATGCCCACGCCGACGAGCCGGCCCGCCGGCAGCAGCCGGTGGTACGCGAGCGCATCCTCGACGAGCGCGGTGTGCCAGGGCGACGCGTCGATGCCGCCGTGCTCCTGCGGCCAGCCGGGCGTCAGCCAGCCGCGCACGCCCAGCTCGCGCAGGACCGATCGCACGTGCTGCCCCAACTCGAGGCCCGACTCCGCCTCGCGCGCGACATCGTCGGTGACGAGGCGCTCCAACAGCGCAGAGAGATCGTCTCGGAATTGGCGGATCTCAGACGAGATGCTGAAGTCCATAAGGCGACGATGGTGCCAGGACACAGGGAGTGCAGAGGGGCTCTGCCCCTCTGCCGGGGATCTGGGGGTGTCCCCCAGATCCAACTACTTTACTGGGCGGGTGGGTGGGAAAGGTAATCATCCTTCTTGGGTCTGCTAGCTGCGCAGGATGTACTCGGTCGTGCGGTAGGCGATGCCCGACGGAACGATGAACTGCGCTACGTCCTCGGCCATGATCGCGTCGGCCTCGGGCGCGTTGTAGCGCGGCCCGCTCAGCGCCGAAGGGTCGAGGTAGTGCAGCTCGACGAAGCCGTCCACGTCGGGCGCCTTGCCCCACGGGCCGACGACCACGTTCGTGACGTAGCGCGAGACGCCGTTCATGTAGCGCAGCACGATGGGCACGTGCTTGTGCAGCCAGTGTTCGGCGAAGCCATCGCGCGAGAGGCCGGGCTTCCTGTGCACCGGATAGATCATCTTCACGCCCGGCGAAGGCTCGCCGTCCCGCCACGTGCGATCGTAGTCGCGCTGCGTCTCCGGCTGCACGTGGTACGCGATCACGATGTCGAAGATCTCCGACGCTTCCTTCTCCATCGCGACCGCCGCCTCCGGCGAATCGTAGCGGCGCGCGCGGTCGGTGAAATCGCCGAGGCTCTCGAACCACATCTCGGCGATCGCATCGAGCTCGCCGAAGTCATCGTTCGCCTTCACCTGCCAGTCGAGGTCGACGACGTTCACGCAGTACCGCCGCAGGCCGGGGAAGTGCTCGAGCGGGCCGCGGATGTGATGCTCGAGATAGTGCTGCTGAAACGCTTCGCGCGTGAACGACGGCGCGCGCCGGACGAGGAAGAGCATCTTCTCCACGTTAGGCCTCCGGCGGCGCAGTGACCACGCCGTCCGCGATGAGCTGCGCCAGCCGCGCCTCGTCGTAGCCGAGGAGCTCGCGGTACAGCGCCGCGTTCTGCTCGCCGAGCATCGGCGCGCGCTCGACGGCGGCCGGCTCGCCACCGAAGACCAGCGGCGATCGCGGCAGCTTGAGCTTGCCGAGGCCGGGCTGCTCGATCTCGCCGAAGACGCCGCGCGCGTTGAGGTCATCGTCTTGCAGCACCTCGCCGATGTCCTGCACGATGCCGCACGGCACGTCGGCTGCGATCATCGCGTCGAACACGTCACGCTTCGTGCGTGTGCGCGTCCACGCGCCGACGATGCGATCGACCTCCTCGCGGTTCTGCCAGCGCTCGCCGCGGGTCCGAAAGCCTTCCTTCGTAGTGAGCTCGTCCCGACCGATCGCGGTGAAGACAGCGTGCGCCTGCTTGTCGAGGTTCGAGGCGATGTAGACATACCCGTCGCTCGTCTCGTACAGGTTCCCCGGCGAGTAGCCGACGAGCACATTGCCCGCGCGCTTCGGGACGCGGCCGGTGTTGTAGTAGATGTTGTACAGGTTGAACGGGATGCACACGGCCACGTCGCGCATGGCGATCTCGAAGCGCTGCCCCCTGCCCGACTCGGCGCGCTGGTAGAGCGCAGCGACGATGCCAGCGACGAGGTGGGGCGCAACGAGCGTATCGACGAAGAGCACACCGGAGAGCGTCGGCGGCGAGTCAGGGTAGCCCGTCGCCGCCATGATGCCGGACATCGCCTGCATCGCCATATCGAGGCCGGGCGCGCGCGCGTACTTGCTGTCGCGCCCGAAGCCCGAGACCGAGGCGTAGACGAGTTTCGGGTTGATCTGGGACAGCGCGTCGTAGCCCAGCCCCCACTCATCCATCGTGCCCGGCACAAGGTTTTCGAGGAGAACGTCCACCTTCGCGATGAGCTTGCGGAAGATCTCGCGGCCTTTGTCGAGCTTGAGGTTGAGCGTCATCGATTCCTTGCCGCCGTTGTACAGCGCGAAGAGCGGAGAGATCGGGCTCTTGTCGTTGCGGGCGGAGAGGCGCGACTGGTCGCCTGCGGGGCCCTCGAGCTTGATCACGCGCGCGCCCATGCCGCGCAGCAGCCACGCCGCGTACGGGCCGGTCACCGCCTGCGACATATCGAGAACAACGACGCCGTCGAGGGGGCCGTGGGCGGTCATTGGAACCAGCGCGGCCAACCGTCTGGGCTTACGCTCTCTTGCATCAGACTTCCTTCGTTTGCCGCGCTGGGGGCAGCGCCTAGTGGTACTCCTCGGGGTAGCGTTCCGCGCGCTTCTTCGCCGCCTCGCGCGTACCGTAATCGCGGCGCTCCTTCGGGAAGCTTACCTCGTCTTCCGCCCACTTCATGCCGACGATGAGCGGGTGGACGGCGGAGTACTGGAGGAACGGCGAGACCATGCGCAGCAGGTCGTACGTCACGTTCGTGTACGCCTTGCCGATGGCGAGGCCGTCGCGCGGGAGGAGCGAGATCGCCTTGGTGAGCGCGCCGACCTCTTCGTCGAGCTTGTCTGCGGGCACAGCGCGGTTGATTAGCCCCAGGCGCTCCGCCTCCGGCGCACCGAAGTCGCGGCCGGTGAGCATCAGCTCGCGCGCCTTCTTCGGCCCGCAGTGGAGGATCTCGAGCGGCAGCGTCCACATCGTGCCGGACGCGCCCAGGCGCTGCTCGGTGTGCGCGAACGTCGCGTCATCCGCGGCGAGGACGAAGTCGCACACGAGCGCCAGGAACCAGCCCGCGCCGAAGCAGTAGCCCTGCACCTGGCAGATCGTCGTCTTCATCGAGAGCAGGATGGCGGCGAACTTCTCGGAGCGCCGGCGGTCGAGGAGGAGGCCGTTGCGCTGCGGGGCGCGCTTCACGCGCTCCCCCGGCTTCACGTCGGCGATGCCGTACATGCGGCCGATCTCGTTCAGGTCCCACCCGGAGCAGAAGTGCTTGCCGTTCGCCTTGATCACGACGGCCTTGACGTCGTCGTCCAGCTCGGCCGCCCGGATGCCGTCGAGGACGCCGTCGAGCATCTCGTCCGTCATCGCGTTGAGCTTGTCGGGCCGGTTCAGCGTCAGGTAGACGATGTTGCCCTGCTTCTCCTGCAGTACGATGGGGTCGGGCATTGAGTTCGACTCCTTCATCAACTCGATCGCGTGCCGGCGACCGTCGGCCGCCGGGGCGCATCGCCTTTCGCTCCGCTCGAGGGCAGGCTTTGCGCCCCTACAGGCCAGCCCGCGATGCTGTCCACCTATAGCGCCGACGCGATAGCACGTCAAGTACAGCGGAGGCAGCGGAGATCTCACTCGGTGTCATAGTTGTTCGACTCCAGTTCCGCTATGGTTGTTAAGGAAGCGCTGACATGGTGAACACCGACGCAGCCCCCGGCCGGCGAGACGAGGTCTACCTGGCGGGCGGCTGCTTCTGGGGGGTGCAAGACCTCCTGCGGACGATCCCCGGTATACTCGAAACCGACGTAGGCTACACGGGCGGGCAGGTCAAGAACGCAACGTATCGGCGTCACGACGGCCACGCCGAGGCCGTGCGCGTCGTATTCGACCCGGAGCGCCTGCCGTTCGAGCAGCTCCTGCGCTGGTTCTTCCGCCTGCACGACCCGACCACGAAAGATCGCCAGGGCTACGATATCGGCACTTCGTATCGCTCCGCGATCTTCTATAAGAGCGCCGAGCAGAAGCGGACAGCGGAAGAGTTCATCCGACAGCTCGACGACCGCGGCACGTGGGGCGCGCCCATCGTCACGGAGGTCGTCGAGGCCGGTGACTACTGGAAGGCCGAAGAGGAGCACCAAGACTACCTGGACAAGCATCCCGGCGGCTACACCTGCCACGTCCTCCGGCCGGAAGCGGTGCTGGGCGAATAGCTGCTCTCGTGCGAGTATACCTCGTCGACGGCACCTACGAGCTGTTCCGCCACTATTTCGCGGTGCCCTCCTACAAGGCGCCCGGCGGCACTGAGGTCGCGGCGGTACGCGGCGTTGTGCGGTCGGTCCTGTCGATGCTCGACGCCGGAGCGACGCACATCGGCGTCGCGACGGACCACGTCATCGAATCGTTCCGCAACGACCTCTGGCCCGGCTACAAGACGGGCGCGGGCGTGGCGCCCGACCTCCTCGCGCAGTTTCCGATCCTCGAACAAGCGCTCGAGGCGCTCGGGGTTGTCGTGTGGCCGATGACCAAGTACGAGGCCGACGACGCGCTCGCGGCGGCCGCAGCGGAAGCGGCAGCCTACGCGAAGCAAGTACTCATCTGCACGCCGGACAAGGACCTGGCGCAGTGCGTCGTGGGCGATCGCGTCGTGCTGCTAGACCGGCGCGCGGACAGGGTGATCAACGAGGCCGCCGTCGTGGCGAAGTTCGGCGTCCGGCCCCGCTCCATCCCCGACTACCTTGCCCTGGTGGGTGACAGCGCCGATGGCTTTCCCGGCCTCCCCGGATGGGGCGCCAAGACCGCCGCCGCCGTGCTTTCGAAGTTCCTCCATCTGGAGAAGATCCCGGCGGACCCGGCGGCGTGGGGCGTGCCGCTGCGCGGAGCTTCCGCGCTCGCGACGACGCTCGTCGAACAGCGCAAGCTCGCGCTGCTGTTCAGAGACCTGGCGACGCTGCGCACCTCCGTGCGTGTTCGCGCGACGGAAGAGCGGCTGCGCTGGACCGGCCCGCGCAGAAGCTCTAGGCGCGTCGCGGAATATCTCGGCGCTCCTCAGCTCCTCGATCAAGCAGCGGCGCTGGCGGCGGCGCGGAGGCCGAGCGCATCAGCCGGACGAAGGTAGCCGGCTAGTCTCCACCCTCGTACTTGAAGGAGAGCTTGACCTTCGCCCGGTAGGCGCGCACCTTGCCCTCATCGAGCTGCATATCCAGCTCCACGACCTCCGCGACGCGAAGATCGCGCAGCGACGCTGCCGCGCGCTCCACGGCCGCTGCGGCCGCTTTCTCCCAGGAATCGGTGCTCGTTCCTACCAGCTCGATGACCTTGTACACGCTCTCTGCCATGACGTTCCTCCTTGAATGCGCCGCGACCGGCGAGTTATGCGGCTAGGGCTGCAACGGCAAGGTCTACAGTACCGGCCCGACCCAAGGGCGGTCAACGCGCGCGGCAGGCCAAGCTGGCCCGGCCGTCGGCGGGAGAGGGCTTGGGGATTGGCGGCGGATCTTTAGGTAGAATGACGCGCAGCGATGGATCTTCACGATACGCCCGACGAAGCCCGCTTCCGCAGCGAGGTGCGGACGAGGAAGAGCAAGTCGCGGGAGACGCGGCTGGCCGCTCAGCATCGATCTATAATGATTCCTCGTGGCAAGCTAGGTCGGCTTTATTCATGAAGGCGAATCGCAGACGAGAGGGGGACTGTGATGGCAATCACTCTCCGACGCCAACTGAGTGACGGGGAAAAAGAGCGAGTACTCGCAATCCATGGACGCCGATGCTTCGCGACGGGGCATGAAATACCAGAAGACGGATCCGTGCAGTTCGATCACATTCGAGCCTATGCCGTCGAGCCTCACACTGAGTTGGACAACATCGCGCCGATGTGTGAGATACACAACAGGGCAAAGGGCTCGCTACCTCTCGAGGACTTCCGAGTCAAGCTCAGGCTGGATGAATTCTTCAGTGGCGGAGATTCGTTAACCCTAGGTCACTTGCTGCGATATCTAAAAGCCAATCGAGACATCCAGGGATATGGGAGTAGCGTCAGTGTGTCCGATGGCAATGGTTCCGTCTCTGTCGATAGCGGAACAAGCCGCAATGTACACACGCTGTATCGGTGTCCTACGACCGGATGGAACTATTTCTACGCCACTCTGAACGTTGACTTACTGGATAGCGACGATGATGACGAAGAACGGATGGGGCTACAGCCTCGTTACCTCCTTCCTGACAAGGTCTTCGAGATGTATAGGCATTTCCAGACACATCCTGTGTTGCAACCTTCGATCGGCCGCATCCACCGGAACCGAATCCTCTTGTTCGACGGTCAGCATAAGGTAGCAGCGCTCTTGTGGAACGGCCGTCGTGACTTTGAATGCAAGATCTACCTGGACCCCGAAATTAGACTGCTAAACGAAACGAATATTTCAGCGCATGATAAGTTCTCGCAGACGCGATTCTTTGCGTCAATCATTGTGCATAAGCTCGGAAAGGAATTTGGCGACGACTTCGTGAAATACAAGTACCTTGAGGATGGACAAGCGAAGAGCGAAGCTGGGTTCATGAAGTACTTGGAACGGACCGACCAAGGCACTACGGCCGAGAGGAACCGGCGCTTTCGCAGCTATCTGTACAACACGGTCCTCCAAGATCCTGAGTGCAAGGTAACGAAGCTCGTCTCCAACGGTAACCGCAGTACAGATCAGAAGCCGTTGACAATCGACATGCTCAGTAAGTCGATCTTTTCCTGCTTCCTCTATGCTGATCCCGCGGCGGACGACATGGCGACGGATGCATACAAGCGCGAGCAGGAGTTCAATAACATAGTGGCCTCGCTGAACATGCTATACGACCTGGCACTGGCCGGATGGAATCCGGCTGCAGGGCCAAACGACGGGAATCAACGGAGATTGGCTCGTCTATTTCGCTCGAAATCCATCATGGCGTGGTCGGAGCTCTTACGCGATGCGATTTGCGGGAAGCTGGATATCAACGATGCCGAGGAGCGAGACCGGCCATTCTACCGCGATCTGACCATGGATGACTGTCAGCGGGTAAGGAACGTGACCGAGCGACTAACGACCTGGAAACTTTGGTCCTCGCCAGCCAACAGCGAGATCGATCGCGTACTGGCGGACAACAAGAACGTTGTTAAGGAGTGGCTCAAGGCCAATGGGCTGACAACCGGATACTTGATGGGCGCTGCGGAATGAGCCGCCGCGCATAGAGTCTTGCCGCGCGAAACGCAGGCCTAAGGGTGCGATATGGCCCGCGTGTGAATGGCAAGCTCTACCGCCGCTGCTCTCGGTGGTCTGTTAGAATGCCCCACCATCATGGATCTTCACGATACGCCCGACGAGGCCCATTTCCGCGGCGAGGTGCGCTCGTTTATCGACCGCGAGCTGCCGCCGGAGCTGCGCTGGCGCGGCGGCCTGCGGTCGAGCTTCGACGGAGGCCGCGCGACCTACGGCGGCGACGCGAGCAAGGTCTGGCGTCGCAAGCTGGCCGATCGCGGCTGGACGGCGCCAGCCTGGCCCAAGGAGTACGGCGGCGCCGGCATGACCGTGATGGAGCAGTTCATCTTCAACGAGGAGATGGCGAACGCGCGCGCGCCGCGCACGGGCGGCGGCATCGCGATCGGCATGGCGGGACCGACGATCATGGTGCACGGCACCGACGAGCAGAAGCAGCGCTTCCTGCCGCCGATCTTGTCGGGCGAGCAGGTGTGGTGCCAGGGCTTCTCAGAGCCGAACGCCGGCTCCGACCTCGCTAACCTGCAGACGGCCGCCGTCCGCGACGGCGACGACTACGTGATCAACGGCCAGAAGATCTGGACCTCCGGCGCCCAGCACGCGCACTGGATGAACCTCCTCGCCCGCACCGACACGGACGCGCCCAAGCACAAGGGCATCAGCTACTTCCTCGTCGATATGCAGTCGCCGGGGATTACGGTACGGCCTCTCGTCAACATGGTCGGCAATGCGGAGTTCAGCGAGATCTTCTTCGACAACCTGCGCGTGCCGACGGAGAACCTCCTCGGCGAAGAGAACCGCGGCTGGTATCTCGCGACAACGACGCTCGACTTCGAGCGCTCCAACATCGCCTCGACGACACACCTCGTGCTCACCGTGGGCGCCCTCATCGACTGGGCGCGCGAGCACGCCGGCGCGCAGGAGTGTTCGCTCGGCCGCCGCGCGTCGTTGCGCTACGAG
>JBGQHA010000049.1:0-10690 GCA_041497735.1 Dehalococcoidia bacterium
CCCCGTGGTTCGCCCGGCCAGGCGCTCGGCGTCAGGCCCGCGCCCGCCGCCCACGTCCAGGCGCGGTTGATCATGCGGCCGGCCCGCGTGGGCCGGCGGTCCTTGTAGAACACCGACTTCGGGGCAAAGATGATCGCGATGATGCCCACGACGGGCAGGACGAGGATCTTCGGGACGCGCCGCACGGCCTATGCTCGTTCCGTTACACCCGCGTCTACTATGCGGAACACCGGGTGGCGCGGCGCGATGCGCTCGATGTCTGCGTCCGGCGAGTCGGCCTGCACGCCGAACTCTCGCTGTACCATCGCGGGCATCTTTTGCAGATACGAGCGGATGATCGGCGCCCGCTGCTCCTCCGGCAGCTCAACCAGTCGCACCGCCTGCGCGCGTCGGCGCTTCAGCGCCGCCTCCCCGCCCGCGGCACGCACGTTACGCACCCATTCGGTCGACCCGCGCGGCGCGACCAGGTAGCGCGCGCCGTCGTGCTCGACGTACGTCACGACGTTCGACCGCATCTTCCCGGACTTTCGCCCGCGCACCCGCACCGCCACCGTATCGCGCCGCGATACGCCAATCGACGCGAGTTGCCGCACCGTCGCGTTGATGAACTTCGT
This sequence comes from Dehalococcoidia bacterium, assembly GCA_041497735.1. Classification (GTDB taxonomy): domain Bacteria; phylum Chloroflexota; class Dehalococcoidia; order DSTF01; family RBG-16-68-14; genus JBBDXS01. Next base: position 615 of record JBGQHA010000049.1, read on the forward strand.
CAGCGCCGTAGGCTTGTTGTAGTACTCGGCCATACCACCGCTAGTCTAGCCGATCTAACGGAAGCGGCGCAGCCGCAGCGAGTTCAGCATCACCGAACGCCATCGCGCGCACGACGGGGCCCGGCGAGTTTCTGCCTGTAGCGGACCCTCGAACATCCAGCGAGAGTCAGCCCTCCTCTACTATGACAACCCCGTTCATGTTTGGGTGATGGAACGTGCACTGATACCGGTATTTGCCGGGCTTATCGAACGTGTAGGAAAAGGTGTCGCCCGGCTGTACCACGTCGAGGCTCAAGAAGACGCTCTCGACTTGCCGGACATTGTGGATGACCGGGTCCTTGTTGACCCAGGTTACTGTCGTACCCGGCTTTACTCTGATGCCCTGCGGCCGAAACCGGATGTCTTTCAGCTCGACCGTTACGGACGTGCCGGACACCTCGATCGCACTGCGCTCGCCGTAGGCATCGCTTCCACCGTCGCGGCCGCATGCGGCGGCGACAAGCGTTGCGGCGAACAGCGCGAGGAGAGCGAGCGTCCAGCTTGGCGTAATCTTCCTCATCCGCTTGTCCTTAGGAGCACCCGTGAGGCCGGCCCATGACAGTGCTCAGACCCGCGCGGGATGCGGCTTAGCCTCCCGCGCTAGGGTTCGCGCCCGAGGCCTCGGCCTGTTGCGCTCCGTCCAGAGCCGCGAGGATCGTGTCGACGTTCTTCGGGCCGGCGCCGGTCGCCTCGCTGAGCACTAGGTCGCTGCCCGCGACCTTTCCCGATCTATCGATGATCAGGTAGCCCATCCAGGGCATCTCCATATGGTCGCTCCACATACCAAGCTCCTGGGTCACGGACGTGTTCGCGTCATAGAGCAGTGAGTACGTGAGATGGCGGCGCTGGGCTTCGCTCCTGGCCAGGTCCAGCGACTCCGGCCGCGATCCTAACACCACCAACTTGGCATCGCGTTGTTCGAAGTCCGCTTGTCGCCCCTGCAGCTCATCGAGCAGCTCCTCGCAGCCGGTGCAGAAGAAGCCCATGTAGCTGACCAGAACGATATCCCTCTTGCCCAGGTAGTCGGCCATGGAGAAGGTCTGGCCGGATGCCACGTCCGGGAGCTCGAACGCGTTGACCTGCTGTCCGACGCTCGGCTCGTTCATCCCGCCGGAGCCTTGCGTGGCCAACCACAGGAAGCCACCCACAGCCACGAGCACCAAGCTGATGAGCAACCCCATCCAAACGCGGTTCCTATTCTTCCGTCTACTCCACCACGGTTTCGCTCTCTGGGCGGCTGGTCGCGACTTCCCCTTGCTCATGTTGACACCTCCACGATGAAGACCGACGTCACTTGTCAGACTGGCGAGTTTGTTGAGGGTCTGCGAGTCCGACATGCTACCCGGCTCCACTCGATGAAACCCCCTTGCGAAGGAACACCTCCGGCTCCTCCTGGAACTCCCAGCTGCACCCTTTGGAACAGAAGTAGTACGTCTGCTCGCCGTGCCGCAACGAAGCTCGGCTTTCGTCGACGTCAACGCTCATACCGCACACGGGATCTGTGACCAGACGGCCCATGTCCTTGAAACGGCCGTCCTCCAGCCACAGCACACGGTCGGCGACCTCGCGGATCCGGTGATCGTGGCTGACGACCATGACCGCGCGGTCGCCCTTCTTGGCCACGTCGTGTAGCAGATGCATGACATCGCGACCGTGCTTGGAATCGAGGTTCGCGGTCGGCTCGTCGGCCAGCAGCAGGCGGGGCTCATTCGCGAGGGCTCGTGCAATGGACACGCGCTGCTTCTCGCCGCCCGATAGGTCGCGCGTCCGAAACGATAGACGCGACTCAAGCCCGCGATCGGTGAGCAGCGATTGGGCCCGTTGCCTGGCCTCGCGGCCCCTGATGCCTGCGATGTTAAGTGGAAGCTCCACGTTCTCGAGCACGGTCAGGGAGTCCCACAGGTTGAACGACTGAAAGATGAAGCCAACACTCTTGCGGCGTACGGGCGCCAGCCGCGCCTCACTGAGTGTTGTGATATCGAGCCCCTCGATGACGACGGAGCCCGAGGTCGGCCGGAGCAGGCCCCCGATCATGGTGAGGAGCGTGGTCTTGCCGGAGCCGGACGGGCCCATGATCAGCACGAGCTCGCCGCCGCAGACGTTCAGGGCGACGCCGTCGACCGCGCGCACCGCCGCATCGCCGTGGCCGAAGACCTTCGTGAGGCCGCTGACGCGCAGGATCTCCGGCCCGTCCATCGTCATGCCCTCAACACCACAGCCGGGTCGATGCCGTTGATCCGGCGCACCGGTACGAAGGAGGCGACAAGGGCCATGAGACCCGCCGCCGCCAGCACGGACGCCACATCGCCGGGCTGGAAGTCCGTCGCGAAATCCGGCACGAGCTCGGCCGCCAGGCGCGCCACGCCCACGGCGGCGCCGAGGCCGACGACAAACCCCGAGGCGGTGAGCATGGCGCTTTGCGAGAGCACGATGTGATAGAGGAAGCTCGGCGAGCCGCCCACGGCCTTCATGACGCCATACTCCCGGCTCCGCTCGATGGTAGCCGTGTAGATCGTCAGTCCGACGACAGCTGCTCCCACGACGAAGCCGATGGCGAGCAGAATGGTGATGATTGGGAGAAAGCTCTCGTTGATCTCCTTGCGGACCGATTTCGCGAATCCGTCTGCCGTGAACACCGATACGCCGGCGTCGCGGTCGGAGATCGCCGCGGCGACGTTCCTGGGGTCGGCGCCCGGCGAGACGATCACCATCGCATAGTTCACGATGTCGTGCACTCCGTAGACGCGCTGCGCGTCGCTGAAGTTCATGAACACGAACTGCTGAAACGATTCGCCGCCCGCGGAACGCACATGATCGATGACCAGTGCTTCGCCGCTGATCACGACGGTGTCTCCTGTGTCGAGGCCGGTCTTCCGGCTCAGCGTGCGGTCGATGACGATGCGTCCGGGTGCAGGTATGTAACTCTCTCGCATCTCGTCTGAAAGCGGGGTGGATGACGAGACATCGAGCGCCATGAACCGGGCCGACGGCCTGCCGCCGCCGGCTTCGAACTCCATCTGGCGCGAAAGAACGGGTATCGCCGAGGCCACACCGGGTGTTTCGCGAACGCTGGCGATGCGCTCTGAGTCGAGGAGCGAGAGCGAGTGAAACGGGTCAGTGGTCCCCTGTTGCACGACCCACAGGTCGCCTGACAGCTCCTTGAAGGTCTGACCGGAGCGGCTGAAGCCCCGGTAGAGCGCCAGGACGATGAGGATGAGCAGCACGGCGAAGGCGACACCGGCTACGGAGATCGCGAAGCGGCCCTTCTCAGAGAACAGGTTGCGTCGTGCGACAGGGACCATGAGCGACGCTCCTCAGGGCGCTGGCCGGGCGCTGGCCGGGGCGCCGTCGATGAGCTTGACGACATCTAGGAACAGGTTGTTCACCCGGCGGACATGCAGGCCGGCCTTCTGCACGTTGCCGACGGTGTCGCGGTTGATGTTGGCCCCCTGCAGCCGGACCGAAAGCGGGTTGAGCCAGTCCATGATCCACCCGAGGAGTGGCAGCCGGCTCCGCACGTGCTCCAGCAGCACGATTCTGCCGTCGGGGCGGAGCACGCGCCGGACTTCCTGCAGGCCCAGCACCGGGTCCGGCACGGAGCAGAACACGCACGTCGTGACGACGGTGTCGAAACAGCCGTCAGCGAAGGCCAGCCCCTGGGCGTCCATCAAGGCGAGAGCGACGTCGATCCGCTGCCGGCGGGCGCGGCGGACGGCCCGCGCCAGCATCCTCGGGCTGAAGTCGATGGCGACCACCGAGACACCGGCGGGATACCAGCGCATGTTCTTGCCAGTGCCGACGCCGATCTCCAGCACATGGCTGCCCGGCGGGATCTGGCTCCACAGCCGGCGCCGCCAGCGGCCGATGAACAGCTCCATGGGCGCCTCGCGCAGGTCGTACAGCGCCGCCTGCCGGTCGTAGCGCAGCTGGGCGATCGCCGTGGCGCGCGAGTCTGCACTCGTCGGTGTCACTTGTGTCGTAACCATAGCCTCATCCCAAGTCGCGCCGGAGCTGCTCGTACTGTTCCTTCGTGATCTCGCCGTTGGCGTAGCGGCGCCGGGCGATCTCGAGCGGGCCATCTTCGCCGCGCCGGCCGCCGCCGGACACCTGCCCGATGCCCCAGACGATCGCCCAGATGATGGCACCCCAGAAGATCAGCATCCAGATGCCGCCAAAAATCATCCACCAACCCATTCCATCATTCGCGTGCCACATGATCTACACCTCCATTAGCTCGGTCGCACCCTGCGCTTCACCCACGGGATCACCGTGGGCATGAGGATGATGAGCGAGAGGATGAACGCCCAGGTCGCGCCGCCGAGATGGGCCACCAGCCGTCACATGCTCCAACTGTTGCCACATACCTCACTCCTTTCCCGATTGCTGGGCCGCGGTGGCTTCTCTAGGGGTAACACCGTCCGGCTCGTTGCCCGTGCTGGACTGCAGGCCTGCGTTAGCAGCGCCGGCAGGCGCGGCATGGGCGGGAGCCACGAGCTCCTTCCTGAGCTCGGCGACCTCCCGTTGCAGCTCCGCTAGCTTCTGCCTGGAGGCAACGTCATCTTCGGTGTGGCTGTGCACATCGCTTCCGTGCTCGCCGTGCATGCCTCGCATCATGAGCCACATCATGAGCGGACAGACCAGCGCGATAAGCGCGATGGGGAGTACTCCTGGGAGCCATTCCATCGTTCATCTCCTCCTTCGGCTAGTCAGCCTTCTTGCGCTCTGTCCGCACCTCAGTTACGGACGGCCCGTGGCGGGTTTGCGACCCCTTTCTTCACGCGGGGAATGACCACAGGCATCAGAATGATCATCGAGAGCACGAACACCCAGACGGCGCCGCCGAGACGGGGCACCCACCCGTAGTCTCCCGTGAGCACGGTGATCAGCAGGAAGGTGCTGGCGGCGCCGAGAGAAACGCCGACATAGATCGTTGCGCTGATGATGGCGGCCCGGTGTGTTGTCGGCATGCCAGTCTCCTCTACGAACTCCCGCCCGCCGGCGCCGGAAGGCGTTCCGCGGCGATAGGCTGCTCGGGCACCGCCGGGCCGCCGCCGCGCCGAATGCGGGGCCGCCAGCCGCGCATCGCGATCGAGTTCAGCGTGACGGAGAGCGAGCTGAGCGCCATCAGCATGGCGGCCAGCTCCGGACTCACTACTTGGTGGATGAACGGGTACAGGAGCCCCGCAGCGATCGGGATGGTCAGCGTGTTGTAGCCGAAGGCCCAGGTCAGGTTCTGGCGCACCCGCCGCATCGTGAACTTCGCCGTCTGGACGGCGGCCACGACGTCCAGCAGGTCGTCCTTCACGAGGATGACCTGCCCCGTCTCTTTCGCCACGTCCGTGCCGGCGCCCATCGCGATGCCGACGTCGGCCTGCGCAAGCGCCGGCGCGTCGTTGATGCCGTCACCGACCATGGCGACGCGGCGGCCTTCTGCCTGGAGGCGCTTCACCTCAACCGCCTTGTCCTGCGGCAGCACCTCGGCCAGCACGCGGTCGATGCCGAGCTGGCGCGCGATCGCCTCGGCAGTGCGCCGATTGTCGCCGGTGATCATGACCACTTCGATCGCCATGCGGCGCAGCTCCTGCACGGCGCGGGCGGTCGACGGCTTCAACGTGTCGGCAACGGCGACGATGCCGGCCGCGCGGCCGTCGACAGCCAGGAACATCGCCGTCTTGCCCTCGTGCTCGAGTCTCTCTGCCTCGCCCGCCAGCGCGCCCAGTTCGATGGTGCGGTCGGCCAGCAGCTTGCGGTTGCCGAGCAGGAGAGCGCGGCCTTCGTGCGCCGCTTCCACGCCGTGACCGGGGATGGCGTTGAACGACTCGGCGTCGGCGACAGTCAGGCCGCGCTCGCGCGCGCCGCGCACGATCGCCTCGCCCAGCGGGTGCTCGGAGTTCTTGTCGACAACGGCGGCGAGACGCAGCACCTCGTCGCGCGCGCCGTCGAGGGCGATGACGTCGGTCACCGAAGGCTCGCCTTTGGTGAGCGTGCCGGTCTTGTCGAAGATGATCGTCTGTAGCTTGGAGGTGGCTTCGATGGCGTCGGCGCCCTTGAAGAGGATGCCGTGCTCGGCGCCGATGCCGCTGCCGCCCATGATGGCGGCCGGCGTCGCCAGCCCGACCGCGCACGGGCAGGAGATGATGAGCACGGCCACGCTCATCAGCAGCGCGAAGCCGAAGACGCCGACTTCGGTGAGGCGGTAGGGGCTCATGATCAGGCGGCTGCCGGACTCGAACCAGAGGCCGAAGCCGGCGAAGAACCAGAAGAGGAAGACGGCCAGCGCCAGCGCGTGCACCCCCAGGATGAAGTGGCCGGCGACGGTGTCGGCCAGCTTCTGGATCGGCGCCTTCGTCGCCTGGGCGTCCTCGACCAACCGGATGATCTGCGCCAGCGCCGTCTCCCTGCCGACCTGCGTCGCGCGGAAGCGGAAGGCGCCGGTCTTGTTGATCGTGCCGCCGATCACGGTGTCGCCGGTCTGTTTCTCGACCGGTAGGCTCTCGCCGGTGATCATCGATTCGTCGACCGCGGAGTAGCCTTCGAGCACCGTGCCGTCGACCGGGATCGATTCGCCCGGGCGAACGAGACAGATGTCGCCCACCTCCACCTCGTCGGCCGGGATCTCCTCTTCCCGGCCGTCCCTGAGGACCCGGGCTATCTTCGGCTGGAGACGCATCAGCTTGCGGATCGCCTCTGACGTTCGGCCGCGCGTGAGCGCTTCCAGGTAGCGGCCCAGGACGATGAACCAGGTGAGGAGTGCGGCCGACTCGTAGAACGTGGCGTCGCGGCCGCCGAAACCGGCGTCCGGCCAGAAGGTGTTGATGACAGCAATCGTGTAGGCCGCGCCGATACCGGTTGCGTACAGCAGGTTCATATCGGTGAGGCCGCGGCGCAGCCCGTTCCAGCTATGGACGAAGAACTGGCGGGCCGGCCCGGCCACGACCGGCGTGGTGAGAGCGAACAGGAAGTACTTGTTGCCGAGGAACGCAGGCAGGAAGTCGGCCAGGATCCAGTAGCCGCGGAAGGTCCCGATCATGATGACCAGGCCCAGGGGCGTGGCCCAAGCCAGGTTGATGAGCTGCGCGCGGATCTCGCTCTGGCGGGCGTGCCGCTCTTGATCGAGGGCGCTGTCGCCCGTGCCCTTGTCGGAGACCTGGTAGCCCAGCTCCCGGATGGTGCGCTTGATCTGCGCTGCTGACGTGAGCGAGCCTGCGAACTCGACTGTCGCCGAATCGGTCGCCGGCGTGACGCTGACGCGAACGACGCCGGGGAGGGCGCCGACGGCACGCTCGATGATCTCCTGGCAGTGGCTGCCCATCATGCCCAACACGAGCAGCTCCAGGCGCTCCCAAGGCACCTGGTAACCGATGTCCCGCACGGCCTCTTCCACCTGCGGTAGGGAGAGCTGCTCGACGTCGCAGACGAGGCCGGCGTTCGCGGCGGCGAGGTTGGCCTGCGCCTTCGACACGCCCGCCACATCCTCGAGCGCCTTTTCCACCTTGGTCACGCAGGCGGCGCAGTGCATGCCGCTGACAGGGATTGTGACGCGTTGCTTGGTGCCTGCTGACATGTCGTTTTCCTTCGCGCGGACAGCCCTCGATGGCTGTCCCTACTATGTTCTTCTCACTTGTTCGCCAGGGCGTAGAGATCGAGGAGCTCGTCGACGACTTCCTGGTCGCGCCCGTCACGGATGCCCTCGACAACGCAGCTATGCAGGTGAGCGTCCAGCAGCTTGGCCTCCAGCTTCTCGATGGCGCGGCGGACAGCGTAGGTCTGCTTGAGGATGTCGACGCAGTACTTGTCCTCTTCGATCATGCGCCGGATGCCGGAGAGATGGCCCTCGATGTAGTTGAGGCGCTTGGTGATGTCCTGGCGGTCTGCCTTCATGTAGGTCTCCATATTCGAAAGGGCGTAACCCATACCCAGTGGGAGGGGGTATGACTCAGCATATCGTGCCGGCGGCAAAGCCGTCAAGCCCCCCTCCCGCTACCCTGAGAGCGAGATGGGTTCGAGCGAGATCTCCGTGCGGCGGGCAGCGCTTTGGAGAATGGCGGCGGCGAGTGCCGCGGTGCTGGTGACCTTCGTGATCGGCGGCGCCGGAGTAGTAGCGGTGTACTATCCGCTCCGGCACGCGGGCTTCGGCATCGACTGGCTGCTGGTCTTCGCCCTCATGACGGGCGAGAGCGCCGGCATCCACTTGCCCAGCGAGGTCATTCTCCCGGTCGGCGGCTGGCTCCTCGTGCGTGACCATCACTTGGGCCTGATGGGCGCGCTTGGCTTGGCCTGCGTCGGCGGGGCGGCGAACACGCTGGGGTCAGGGCTGCTCTATGTGGCAGGGAATCGAGGCGGAAGGCCGCTGGTGCGCCGCTACGGACGCTACTTCCTCGTTCACGAGAGCGACATCGACGCGGCAGAGGCACGGATGCGAAGGCGGCCGGGGAGGATGCTCTTCGTTTCACGGCTGCTGCCGGTAGTGCGAACGTACGGCGGTTTCGTCGCGGGGCTGCTGCGCGTTCCGGCCGGCGAGTTTGCGGTGGCCACCTTCCTCGGGTCTTTCGTCTGGTGCCTGGCGTTCATCGTGCTCGGGTGGGTGCTGGGCAACCAGTGGAGCCTGCTGCGGCTACCCATCGAGGTCACCGGGATCACGATCGGGGCGCTCCTGCTTGCTGGGCTGGCCCTGCTGACGGCGGCCCAGGTCCGCCGCCTAGCCCGAAGCTAACTCTCGCTTCTCTTTGGGCACCCATGGCCCCAGATTGAAGGAATGTTCTGACGTTTGTTACGTTAAGTCCAGCGGGGACAGATGTGGTTCTCAAAGAACGGCCATCAGCCAGGACCGGCGCTGGTGCTCAGCGGCGGCGGCTCGATGGGGGCGCTGCAGGCGGGCATGCTGCGGGCGCTTCTGGCCCGCGGAGTCGAACCGGGGTGCATCGTGGGCACGAGCGTGGGGGCGCTGAACGGCGCGTTCCTGGCGTTCCATCCGGAGCCTTCGGGCAGCGACCGGCTGGTCGAGATCTGGCGGGGCCTGGTCAAGGAACGCTACTTCACGGTCAATCCCGTGCGCGTGGCGTACCGGCTGGCGTCGCGACGGCTGTATCTCTTCAACAACGAGTTCCTTCAGCGGCTCGTAGCGGAGCACGCTGTCGAAGATGACTTCGCGGCGACCCGCGTGCCGCTGTACGTGACGGCGACGAACTTCCACACCGGCCGCAAGCATGTCTTCCGCGAAGGTAAGGTCTCCGAGGCCGTGCTGGCGTCGACTGCGATCCCCGGCGTCTTCGGCCCGATTGAGATCGACGGCGCGCACTACATCGACGGCGGCGTGGTGGCGAACCTCGATCTCGATACGGCCGTCGAGCTGGGCGCGAAGGAGATCCTCGCGATCGATCTCTCACACTGCTTCGAGCTGCCGTCGCCATCGAGCGTTGCGGGCGTGATCACGCGCACGGTGGACATCGTCATGCGCGAGCACGTCGAGCGCGACATGGCGCGGCTGAGCAATCGAGCGCGCATTACGCTGCTGCAGCCGGACGTGCAGGAAGGTGCGAGCGGCGGCGGCCTAAGGCACGTCTCGCGGTTGATCGATAAGGGGCAGGAGCTGGGCGAGAAGCTCGCGCAGCAATGCTTCGATGCGCGCGGCCGGCTGCGCGCAGGCGTCTTCGCTGCGGGCGAGGCCGTGCCGGTTACTGCCTAGCTTTCTAAACGGCGACCGGCAGATCGACCTGGTGGCGGCGGACCTCCGCCATGATGCGCGCGGCGCTCTCGGCGTCCGGCTCGCAGAGCGGCAATCGATAGCCGCCGGCGCTGAAGCCGAGCTGGTTCAGCGCATACTTCACCGGGATCGGGTTCGAGACGCAGAACAGCGCGTCGATGAGCGGCAGCAGCCGCTCGTGCGTCGCGTGGGCGCTCTCGAGCCGGCCCGCGACCGCGTCGTCGATCATCGACTTGAGCTGGCGGCCGACGAGATGTGAGATCACGGAGATGACGCCGTAGCCTCCGAGCTCCAGGATGGACAGCGTGTCCTCATCGGCGCCGCTCCAGACGCG